>CBHTSV010000100.1:0-2044 GCA_966095215.1 uncultured Sphingomonas sp.
TGCCGCCAGGTCCGGATTGAGGGGAGCGTGGATCGCGTTTCCGACGCCGAGGCCGACGCCTATTTCGCGACCCGGTCTCGGGATGCGCAGATTGGCGCCTGGGCATCCGACCAGTCGCGCCCGCTCGACGGCCGCTCCACCTTCGACGCTCGCTACGAGCAGGAGAAACAGAGGTTCGAAGGCCAGGAGGTGCCGCGTCCGCGCGGCTGGGTCGGCTATCGCGTTGTTCCCGACCGCATCGAGTTCTGGACGGCGCGGGAGCACCGGCTCCACGAACGTCGGCTGTTCACGCGCGCGGGCGACGGCTGGAGCGAAGGGCTGCTCTACCCGTGACAGAACCCATCACAGCGGCGGAGCGGTCGAACCTGACCGCGCGCGCAGCCATGGCGAGCATCGCCATGGCGCTGACGCTGATTGGGCTCAAAATCTGGGCGGCGCTGCAGACCTCCTCGATGGCGATGCTCGGTTCGCTCGCCGACAGCGGACTCGATCTTATCGCGAGCCTGATCGTGCTGCTCGGAGTCCGGGTTGCCGCGCAGCCGGCCGATTACGATCACCGTTTCGGTCATGGCAAAGCCGAAGCACTCGCGGCGCTCGTGCAGGTGATCCTGATTTCGCTCTCCGCCATCTTCATTGGTTTTCGAGCGGTGCAGCGCCTTCTGAGCGGCGCGCAGACTGCAGATGCCGAGCTTGGGATCGGAGTGTCCATAGTCGCGATGGTGCTCACGGTCGCGCTGATCACCTATCAGCGGAGGGTCGTCCGAAGGACCGGCTCTCTCGCAATCGGCACGGACCGGCTGCACTATTCATCCGACTTGCTCCTCAATGGCTCGGTGATCCTCGCGCTCGTGCTCGATCAATGGGTCGGGCTGACGGGGGCCGATGCGGTCTTCGGCCTTTTGATTGCACTATGGCTCCTGTGGGGTGCCTGGAGGGCGTCCAGCCACGCCCTTGACCAGCTGATGGACAAGGAATGGCCCGACGAGCTTCGCGACCGCTTCCTCGCCGCGGCGAAGGAATATCCCGAGCTTGGGGGCCTTCACGATTTCCGCACGCGGACCAGCGGTACCCATCATTTCGCCCAGTTCCACGTCTGGGTCCCGCGCGACTGGACCGTGCAGGAGGCGCACGATCGTCTCGACCGCGTCGAGGAGCAGCTGCAGCAGCGTTTCCCGAACACCGAGATCCTGATCCACGTCGATCCGGAAGGTCAAATCGACCGCGAAACGATGCTCCCTTCGGAGATTACGGAGAAAGCCGAGTGACCTCCCTGCCATTCTTCCAGGTTGATGCCTTCGCCGACCGGCCGCTCACCGGCAATCCGGCCGCGGTCATCCCGCTGGAGCGCTGGCTCGACGACGCGGTCATGCAGGCGATCGCCGAGGAGAATAACCTCAGCGAGACGGCCTTCACCGTTCCTAGCGAGCGCGACGATGTGGATTATGACCTGCGCTGGTTCACTCCGGCTGCCGAGGTCGAGCTGTGCGGTCATGCGACGCTCGCTTCAGGCCATATCCTGATCCACAGCGACCCAGTCCGCTTCGCGACGAAATCGGGAATCCTGACCGTCAGCCGGCGCAACGATATCCTCGAGCTCGACATGCGCGCGGCGAATCTGACCGAGACCAACGAGCCCGATCTCAACCGGGCGCTCGGCCTCCCGGAGAGCCCGGCCTGGCTCGCCGATGGCTACAATGACGCCGCGATCATCGAGGTCGCTGACGAAGAGGCGGTCCGCGCCGTCCGGCCCGACTTTGGGGCCCTCCGCAAGATCCACCGAATGGCGGTCGTCACTGCCCGCGGTGCCTCCGAGGACATCGCGAGCCGGGTCTTCGTCCCCTATCTCGGGATCGACGAAGACCCCGTGACCGGCTCGGCCCATGCCGCGCTCGCGCCCTACTGGGCCGATCGCCTCGGCCGGAACGAGTTCACCGCGCTTCAGGCGAGCGCGCGCACCGGCGTGCTCCACTGTCGGCTCGAGGGAGACCGCGTGCTTCTCGGCGGCCAGTGCCACACCGTGATCGTGGGGCAATTCCAGCTTTGA
>CBHTSV010000101.1:0-2124 GCA_966095215.1 uncultured Sphingomonas sp.
CGACGGGATCGAACGCCGACACCTGGGCACCCCGCTCCACGAGGGTGTTGATGAGCGGGATGGACGGGGCGTCGCGCATGTCGTCCGTATTCGGCTTGAATGCCAGCCCCAGCACGCCGATCCTTTTGCCGGACACGTCGCCGCCGAGCGCCCGGGCAACGCGGTCGGCCATGCTCGCCTTGCGGTCGTCGTTCACCTCGACGGTGGTTCGCACGATCCGCTGGGCAACGCCCGCCGAATCCGCCGTCTGGAGCAGCGCCAGCGTGTCTTTCGGGAAGCAGCTTCCGCCATAGCCCGGGCCGGCGTGAAGGAACTTCGGGCCGATGCGGTTGTCGAGGCCGATGCCGCGCGCAACGTCCCGGACGTCCGCGTCCACCGCCTCGCACAGGTCGGCGATCTCGTTGATGAAGCTGATCTTCACTGCGAGAAAGGCGTTCGCGGCATATTTGGTCAGCTCCGCGGTCCGCCTAGCCGTGATCAGGATCGGAGCTCGGTTGAGGAATAGCGGCCGATAGATTTCGCGCAGAACATGCTGGGCGTGCTCGTCCGCGGCGCCGACGACGATCCGGTCCGGATGCTTGAAGTCGGCGATGGCCGCGCCTTCGCGCAGGAACTCCGGGTTGGAGGCGACCGATACGCCGGTGACGCCCTCTTCCTTCAGGATCCGCTCGATCTCGTCGCCCGTGCCTACCGGAACGGTCGACTTGGTGACGATGACGGTCCCGGGCTTCACCACCTTCGCCAGCTCGCGCACCGCTCCGTAGACGAAGCTCAGGTCCGCATGGCCGTCGCCGCGCCGCGCCGGCGTGCCGACGGCGATGAACACCGCTTCGGCACCGTCCACGCCCCTCGTGAGATCGGTCGTGAACGCCAGCCGCTCGCGCTCGACGTTCGCCTTCACCAGCGCCTCGAGCCCCGGTTCCCAGATCGGCATGCGGCCCTCGTTCAGACCGTCGATCTTGCCGGAATACTTGTCGATGCAGCAGACCTCGTGCCCGAAGTCGGCGAAGCAGGCGCCGGAAACGAGTCCGACATAGCCGGTGCCGATCATCGCGATGCGCATGCTTGCTCCCTGTCGTGAGGCGTGAGGCCGCTTGAGGCGCGGCGCTCTTAGCCGCTGCGCCGCTAAACAAACAAGCGGGCACGTCGCCGCAGGCCTAAGTGCCTAGTTTTCGCCCGAAACATTCACTACATGGCGCGCCTTCCGATGAACGTCACGACACTCCCCAAGCCCCCGCGCGTCGGGCTGGTCTCGCTCGGCTGTCCCAAGGCCCTGGTCGACAGCGAGCGCATCATGACCAAGCTGCGCGCCGACGGTTACGACATGTCGCCCGACTATGCCGGGGCCGACGTGGTGCTGGTCAACACCTGCGGCTTTCTCGATTCCGCAAAGGAGGAGAGCCTCGAAGCGATCGGCGAGGCCATCGCCGAGAACGGCCGGGTCGTCGTCACCGGCTGCATGGGGAAGGAAGCGGACGTTATCCGCAACCGCTTCCCCGACGTTCTCGCCGTCACCGGCCCGCAGCAGTACGAGGAGGTCGTCGCCGCGGTCCACGATGCCGCTCCGCCCGTCCCCTCGCCGTTCATCGACCTCGTGCCCGAAGCCGGCCTCAAGCTCACCCCGCGTCACTACAGCTATTTGAAAATCAGCGAGGGCTGCAACCACCGCTGCGCCTTCTGCATCATCCCCTCGATCCGCGGCGACCTCGTCAGCCGCCGCCCCGACGCGATCCTGCGCGAGGCCGAGAAGCTCGTCGCTGCCGGCACTAAGGAGCTGCTGGTCATCAGCCAGGACACGAGCGCCTACGGCGTCGACATCCGCCACAAGGCCTGGTCGTGGAAGGGCGAGGAAGTCCGCGCCCACATGACCGACCTGACGCGAGAGCTCGGCAAGCTGGGCGCCTGGGTGCGCTTGCATTACGTCTATCCCTACCCGCACGTGGATAATGTCATCCCACTCATGGCGGCGGGACAAGTCCTCCCCTACCTCGACATCCCGTTCCAGCACGCGAGCCCGAAGGTGCTGCGCGCGATGCGCCGCCCGGCCAACGACGCGAAGGTGCTGCAGCGCATCCGCAGCTGGCGCGAGCAGGTCCCCGACCTAGCGATCCGTTCCAGCTTTGT
>CBHTSV010000102.1:0-1870 GCA_966095215.1 uncultured Sphingomonas sp.
CTCTATGAGCCGTTCGTCCGCTCGGCGCTCGACTATGTCGCGCTGGCGGAGCGGAAGAACGGGCCGGTCCCGCGGGGCGTGGGCTACGCCTATGTCTGGGGCGACGCGCTTCCCGAGCTGCGCTCGGCGGACGTCAGGATCGTCAACCTCGAGACGACGATGACGCGCGCTGGCACGCCGGCTCCCAAGGGCATCAATTATCGCTGCACTCCGGCAAACGTTCCTTGCCTCGAAGCAGCACGCATCGACTGCTGCGTGCTCTCCAACAACCACGTGCTCGACTGGGGCGAGGAAGGGCTGATCGAGACACTCGACACGCTTGAGCGCGCGGAAATCCAACATGCCGGCGCGGGACGCGACCTCACAGAGGCGGAGGCTCCTGCGATGCTTCAACTGCCGGGCGGCGGCCGCTTGCTCGTCCATGCGCTTGGCGCTCCCTCGAGCGGCGTTCCGGCTTCGTGGGCGGCGGGCCCGGGGCATCCCGGTGTGAATTACCTCGGAGATTTCGACCGCGCTTTCGACCGGCTCCGCCCGCGCATCGCCGCCGAGAAGCAGGAAGGAGACGTCGTGATCGTCTCGATCCATTGGGGCAGCAACTGGGGATATGAAATCCCTGATTCGCAACGCCGTTTCGCGCACCGGCTGATCGACGAAGCGGCAGTCGACATCGTGCACGGCCACAGCTCGCATCACGCGCGCATGATCGAGCTCTTTTCCGGCAAGCCGATCCTCTATGGCTGCGGCGATTTCCTCAACGACTATGAGGGCATCAGCGGAGAGGAAGAGTATCGGCCCGACCTCGTGCTCGCCTACCGCATGGTTCTCGAAGCGGGCGGCCGCCTCTCCAGCCTCGAGCTGCTGCCGTTCCGTATCGTGAAGTTCCGGCTCCAGCGCGCGACCCATGAGGAGGCACGATGGCTGGCCGCCACGCTGGACCGCGAGTGCCGCCTCTTCGGCGGCCGCGTCGCGCTGGACGGCTCCGTCCTTCGCTTCAGTGCGGCCCGGAACGTCCATTGAATAAGGCCCCGGAGCAGCGTCCGGGGCCTTATTCATCTGGTCGGTTGGGCGTCAGGCGTGCTCGGCCTCGGCGTCGACGGTCTGCTCGGAAGCGGCCTTTCCGCCGATCTCCTTCTTCGCGCCCGAGCCGATGTCGATCTTCCGCGGCTTCATCGCCTCGGGAATCTCGCGCACCAGCTCGATCGCGAGCAGCCCGTCCTTCAGGTCCGCGCCGCGCACCTGGATGTGGTCCGCCAGCGCGAAGCGCCGCTCGAACGAGCGGTTCGCGATCCCGCGATAGATATAGTCCGAGCCTTTCTGCTCCGATTCCTCATTCTTCTTTCCCGAGACGATCAGCACGTTCTGCTGGGCGGTGATGTCGATCTCGTCCGGCTTGAACCCGGCGACCGCAAGCTCGATTCGGAACCGGTTCTCGCCTTCCTTCACGAGGTCGAACGGAGGGTAGTTTTCCTGCTGTCCCTGCCCGAACGAGCTGTTCTCCAGCATGTCGAACAGCCGATCGAAGCCGACCGTGGAACGCCGGAACGGCGAAAAGTCGAAAGCACTACGCATAATCTTGTCCTCCTCTTGATGAGCAAGGCGGGACATGCGGCTCGAGGCCGCGGCCCCGTCGCGGACCCATGTGGCGTCCGCCGACGGAATCTGGAACCGCCGTTCGCCATTTCAAGACCTGTGGAAAACGCTTGGCCGCTCCCTTGGCACGCCTCGAATCCGGGCCCTATACCCACGCGCAAATGGCCGACCTGTTCTCGTCTTCCGCACCCGCTTCGTCCGATAGCTACGATGCTAGCGCCATCGAGGTCCTCGAGGGTCTCGAGCCCGTCCGCCGCCGGCCCGGCATGTACATCGGCTC
>CBHTSV010000103.1:0-4805 GCA_966095215.1 uncultured Sphingomonas sp.
ATGCCGGCGCTGGCGCAGGACAAAGGCGACAAGAAGGACGCGCCGGCCGAGAAGATCGAGCCGCAGATCCACGTCACGAAGCACAGCGGCGTCTTCGGCGGTCAGAAGCTAAACTATACCGCCACTATCGGCGAGACGATCATCTCGGCCGAAGACGGTACGCAGAAGGCGGCGATCGTAACTACCTCCTATGTCCGGGAACCGCGCGATCCGAACCGCCCCGTCACCTTCCTGTTCAACGGCGGTCCGGGCTCCGGCTCGGTCTGGCTGCAGATGGGCGCCTTCGGCCCGAAGCGCGTGGCCATCCCTTCGGACGCCCGCGACGATGGCGCTCCGCCCTATCCGATCGTCGACAACCCAGACAGCCTGCTCGACGTCACCGACATGGTCTTCATCGATCCGCCGGGCACCGGCTTTTCGCACCTGATCGGCAAGACGGAGGGCAAGGAATTCTACGGAGTCACCAAGGACGCCATTGCGGTCGCGGAGGTGATCCGCCGCTGGCTCAACGACAACGGCCGCTGGAACAGCCCCAAGTTCCTTGGCGGCGAGAGCTATGGCACGACGCGCTCTGCCGCCGTCGCCAACCAGCTGATGAACGAGACGTACAACGACGTCGGCCTCAACGGCATTATCCTCATCTCGACCATCCTCGATTTCGCCGCTGGCGCGGAGACTCCGGGTGACGAGCTCGGGTACATCACCAACGTTCCGTCGATGGCGGCGGTCGCGCTCTATCACGGCAAGACGCAGTCGCCCTCGGTCGAGCAGTTCACCGAGGAAGCTCGCCAGTTCGCGCTCGGCCCTTATGCTTCGGCGCTGCTGAAAGGCCAGAAGCTGTCGCCCGAGGAGCGCGCTTCCATCCGTCGCCAGCTCGCGCACTTCACCGGCCTTAGCGAAGACTATCTCGAGAAGGCGGACCTGCGCGTGACGCCCGGCCGCTTCTTCAAGGAGCTGCTGCGCGACCGCGGCCTCACCGTCGGCCGCCTCGATTCCCGCTACACCGGCAAGGATTACGACAATGCCGGGGAGAACGTCGACAACGACCCGAGCTTCTACGGCATCGACGCCGGCTACACCGCGGCAGTGAACGCCTGGCAGCGGGGCGTGCTCGGCTTCAAGACCGACCGCGAATATCAGTCCATCTCCGGCATTGGGCGCGACTGGGACTGGAAGATCGGCGGCCGCGACGCGGAAGCCTATCTCAATGTCGCGCCTTATATCGGCCAGGCGCTGCGCGAGAATTCAGGGCTGAGGGTGTTCGTCGGCCAAGGCTACTACGACTTCGCGACGCCCTTCTTCGGCGCCGAATATTCGCTGACCCGCACCGGCATCCCGCAAGACCGCGTGCAGTTCCATTACTATCATGCCGGGCACATGATGTACGTGCATGACGAGGACCGCCGGAAGCTGACGAACGACATCCGTCAGTTCATCCGCTCGCGCTGAAAAGATGGGGCTGCCGACGGCCGGCAGCCCCAGTGCAATTACCGGAGCACGCCCTTCTTCTCCATCGTCCAGGCGTACCAGAACAGGAACGCGCAGACGGCGATGATGACGTATGGCATCACGGTGAACATTGGCCCCTCGGCACCTGCCAGCGGCGGAGCCAATGCAATCTGGTAGCCCAGGCTCAAAATCGCGCCGAGCAGCGAGATCCCGTAGGACCAGACCGCCCAGCGGCTGCGCATCAGCAAGAGCACGGACGCAAGGAGTCCCAGCCACACGCCGAGGCCCCAGCCGATCTGCGCATAAAGCGGCATGGAATCGACCCAGGCGAGCGCTGCGTTGGGATCAACGCCCGGCATGGCGCTGGCGACGTAGTCCGTGTTGCGCATCCGCGTCATGGTATAGTCGTAGCAACCGAAGCTGCTCCACAAGAGCGACAGGATTCCGACGATCCAGAGATGCGTTGGAGTCCGCGCCGACACGACTTGTTGCATGTCCGTCCCCCTTCATTCCGCCGCTCGCAGCGGCAGGAACAGCAGTGGGCGCTTTTCACCTTTTGATGTCAAGCAGCCGTCGACGAGCGTCAGTTCACCGGAAGCTGGCGCTTGAGCACCCGCCGCAGCGCTCCGGCGAGCGTCTCCATCTCATAAGGCTTCTGCAGCACGGGGAACCCGTGCGCTCCGCCTACTTCCTCGCTGTAGCCGGTGGTGAGCAGGATCGGCAGCTCGGGGAAGCGGGCGCGGACTCGCTCGGCAAGTTCGATGCCGCTGATCCCGCCCGGCATGACGATGTCCGAGAACAGCAGCTTCGGCCTGTCCTCTCGGATGAGCCGGTCGAGCGCTTCCTTGGCGCTGTGCGTGATCATCGTTTCGAACCCGAGCTCGCTCAGCATTCCGGCGGCGAGCTCCGCGACTAGCTCATCGTCCTCGACGATAAGGATCCGGCCGAGAGCGCGCCTGCCGTTCGCCTTAGTGACGCCGGCCGACTGGGCATTTCGAGTCGCCGGCAAATAGAGAGTGAAGGTCGAACCCTTGCCCAGCTTGGATTCCACGGTGATCGCTCCGCCGAGCTGCTTGACGAAGCCGAACACCTGGCTCAGGCCCAGACCCGTGCCCTGGCCGAAGCTCTTGGTCGTGAAGAAGGGCTCGAACACGCGCTCCGTCGTCTCGGGCGACATGCCGGTGCCGGTGTCCGAGACGCTGAGCGCGACATGCTCGCCACGAAGGCCCTCCGGCTCGCCATGGAGCAGCTGGTTAGTCGCGCTGATCCGGAGCTTGCCCCCCTCCTTCATCGCATCCCGCGCATTGAAGGCGAGGTTGAGAAGTGCGAGCTCGAGCGCCCCCGCATCAGCTTCGACGTGCCACAATTGGTCGTTCGTCTCGATGACGATCTCGATATCGGTCTTCAGCGAAGGCCGAAGCAAAGTCGTCATGTCGTTGAGGAACCTGCGGACGTCGACGCTCTTGATCTCGAGCGGTTGGGCGCGGGCGAAGGCGAGAAGCTGCCGCGTGAGGCTGGCGCCCCGTTGCGCGGAGCCGCGGATTCCTTCCAGCATCCGCTTGAGCTTGTCCGGCTTGTCGAGGTTGCGGGACGCGAGGTCGGAAGCGCCGAGGATCGCAGTCAGCAGGTTGTTGAAGTCGTGCGCAAGCCCTCCGGTCAGCTGGCCGAGCGCCTCCATCTTCTGCGCGCGGAACAGCTGCTCGCGCGATTCCTCGAGCCGGAGCTGGGCCTCGCGCTTCTCCGTCATATCGCGCGTGATCTTGGCGAAGCCGACCAGCTGGCCCTTCTCGTCGTTGATCCGGTCGACGACCACGCTGGCCCAGAAGCGCGAGCCGTCACGGCGCACTCGCCAGGCTTCTCCTTCGAACTTGCCGTCGTTCCGGGCGGTCTCCAGCACCCTCGCCGGTATCCCGGCCTTCCGGTCCTCTTCGGTGTAGAAGACCGAGAAATGCTTGCCGATGATCTCCTCGGCCGAAAAGCCCTTGATCCGCTCCGCCCCCGGGTTCCAGCTGCTCACATGTCCTTCCGGGTCGAGCATGTAGATCGCGTAATCGACGATCGAGCGGACGAGCAGCTCGAAGGGATCGTCGGTGATTGTGGTCGGCACTTGCTTCGAAACCCTTCCTACCCGCCACACGCGCGCTACGCATGCACTCTCGCGAGACGCTCAACCCACAACAACCGTGGCGGTTGCAACGGTCGGAACTGGATTGTCGCGGTGTGACACGGACGCCACGGGCGACCCGAAGGGCTAGCGCCGCTCTCTTGCCAGCCGGCTCATCAGGATCGCGGCGCGTTTCGCCTGCTTGAAGATCGAGGGGACATCCACCGCTTCCTTGTCCGTGTGGCTGCCTTCGCTCGCCGGGCCGAGGCCGACCAGGCCATCCACGTCCTTCGCGACGAAGCTGATGTCGCCGGCGCCACGCTTGGCCGGGTCGAGCTCGCCCATCGGCGCCAGTCCCATGTCGCGGTTTACGACGTTGAGCCGCGCCAGAAGCGTCCGGTTCGCCTCCGTTGGAGGCATCGGCGGATAGGCGTCTTCGTCGAAGCTAATCTCGGCCTTCGCGCCCGGCAGCGGCTGAGCGGCGATGGCCCGCATCTTCGCCCGCGTGCGCTCGATCTGCTCCTCGCTGATGGCGCGCAGGTCGCCACGGGCGACGGCCGTCGCGGCGATGATGTTGGTCTTGCCCGTCGCGTCGACGCGGATCTTGCCCTGGTCGAGCTGCGCGGTCTGTCCTCCCGCGACCAGGCCGACATTGTAGGTCAGCTTGTCCTCGGGCAGCTCGCGCCGGAACTGGTCGAGGATGCGCGCCAGCTCGTAGATCGCGCCATAGCCAACGCCGGGATTGCCGATGCCGCTCGAATGGGCGCTTCGGCCCTTGACCGTCAGCGTCCAGCTGCCGGCGCTGCGGCGGGCGATCGAGCCCATGTCCTGGCCGTTCTCCTGCGCCAGGTCCTCATAGTCGAGCGCGACGTCCGCCTTCCTGCCTTCGGCGATCAGGTCGCGGCGGGAGATCGTGATCGGACTTCCGGCATCCTCCTCGTCGCCGGTCAGGAAGACCGTGATGTTCGAGTTCTTGAGAGTGCCCGCGGCCTGCATGGCGCGGAGCGCCGCGACGATTACCGCGATCCCGCCCTTGTCGTCGCCCGAGCCCGGACCATGGGCGATGTTCCCCTCCGGCACCCAGCGCTGGAAGGGCGAGTCCGGCTCGAACACCGTGTCGAGGTGGGCGATCAGCAACAGGCGCTTGCCGTTCTTCTTGCCGGCGTGCCGGGCGACGAGATGGCCGGCGCGCCCTGCCGCCTTCATGTCGATCCACTCGGTCTTGAAGCCCAGCGCCTGGAACTCGGGCTCG
>CBHTSV010000104.1:0-2518 GCA_966095215.1 uncultured Sphingomonas sp.
GACTGTCGCTACGCATACAAGACCAACAACAAGATGACCCTGGCGCAGATGAACAAGCGCTCTCCAGGGTTCTACTTCGCGACTCTGGACAACGGCGCCGTCGCGAACTTGGACGACGTCATCGTTGCCCAGCCGAGCGCCTTCACGGGCGAAGCGGCCGCAATCGCCAAGGCGCCGCTGTCGGTGCTGAGGGACCAGCTGTTGGTGCGCTCGATCGATGCATATGCGCCTTATCTCCCGAAGGCCTTCGATCAGGAGCGGTTCCACTTCTACGGCACCGTTCTTTCCGGCACTCCTCAGCAGGAACCGCGATGGAAGCGGGCGGTCAGCTTCACCGTCGGCGCTCTCGGCGACGACGTAAGCAAGCTCTACGTGGCCAAATATTTCCCGCCCGAGACGAAGGCGGCCGCGGACAAGCTGGTGCACAACATCATCGCCGCCATGGACCGCCGCATCGACAAGCTCGAATGGATGAGCCCGGAAACGAAGTCGAAGGCGCATGCGAAGCTCGCCGCCTTCACCCCGAAGATCGGCTATCCCTCGCAGTGGCGCGACATGAGCGGCCTGGCCATCGACCGGAACGACCTCGTCGGCAACGTTATGCGGTCCAACAAGTTCGATCATGCCTATGAGGTGGGCAAGCTCGGCGGGCCGATCCGGCGCTGGGAGTGGGGAATGACTCCGATGACGATCAATGCCTATGCCAATTTCGGCATGGTCGAGATCGTCTTCCCGGCTGCGATCCTGCAGCCGCCGTTCTTCGACCCCAATGCGGACGACGCGGTCAATTACGGGGGGATCGGTTCGGTGATCGGCCACGAACTCAGCCACCATTTCGACGACCTGGGCGCGAAGTACGACCTCAGCGGCAAACTGATCGACTGGTGGACCCCCGGCGACAGCAAGGAGTTCCACTCGCGGCTCGACAAGTACGAGCAGCAGATCAACTCCTACGAGCCGCTGCCGGGCATGCACGTGAACGGCAAGCTGACGATGGGCGAAAATGTCGCCGACCTCGCCGGCCTCACCGTCGCTCACGATGCCTATATCGCGTCGCTCGGGGGCAAGGAGCCGCCGGTGATCGACGGCACCACGGGCGACCAGCGCTTCTATCTCGGCTGGGCGCAGGTGTGGCGCTGCAAGAGCCGCGAGGCGGCCCTTCGCCAGCAGCTGCTTACCGATCCCCATTCGCCGTGCCCGGTCCGTAGCGACGTCGTTCGCAATATGGACCCCTGGTACTCGGCGTTTGGAGCCAAGCCCGGACAGAAGCTATACCTCGCGCCCGCGGATCGCGTGCGCATCTGGTAGGATGCTGAACAGCTGGTAGGATAGGTCCTGCCATGCTGTACCAGGAGCTGCCCCGGATCGATTCCACGCCGCTGGACGGCTGGGGACGCTGGCTCGCGCCGGCGCTGATCCTCGGGGCAGCTCTGTCCGCAGCCGTCGTGCTCCTGCTTTTCGGGCAGGTGCTGCCGGGCGTGCTGGCCGTGGCTGCTGGCCTTGCCGGCGCGGCCGTCATTTACGTGCGGGCACCGAAGATGACGGCGCCAAGCGAGCCACTTGCGGTAGGGCCCGACTATTCGCTGCTTGGATCGGCGCTCGGCGTGGCGAATGAACCAGCGGCGCTGACGACCGGGGAGGGATCGCTCCTCATCGCGAACAACGCGTATCGCGAGCGATTTGGAGGAGCAGTTCCGCCGCTCGAGCTCGGGGGCGACGATGACGCCGCACAGGCGTTGGCTTTGGCATTTTCGATGGCCTGCCGCGATGGAGCAGGCTGTGTTGCCGGTGTAGCGACACTTGCCGGCACGTCGCCCGTCGAAGTCGAGCGGGCCGGGTCCAACGGCGAGTTCCTCCTGTGGCGCTTCCCGGATCCGCCGCACCTCGATCCGCTGAGCGTGACGGCGCGCCGAATCGAGGGAACGCCGGGCGAACGTCTGTCTTCCGCAGGCGTGCTCGCGGCGGTCGTCGACCAGTCGGGCAAGCTGCTCGCCTGCAACCGGCTGTTCCGCGAGCGCGCCTTCCCCTCAGGGGCCGACGGCGCGGACGCCAAGTTCGCGGAGCTCGTCGCCCTTGGCGAAGACCAGCAGATGCGCCTCGTCGTGGAAGGCGAGGGCGCGAAGCCGCTTCGTGTCGTCCACATATCGGCAGACCCGAAGCACGAAAACGGGCCGGGCACCTTCTTCCTTATCGAGAACGAGGACGCGGCAGTCGGCAATGGCTCGAACCTTCAGGCGTTCCTCGAGGTCCTGCCCATCGGCCTGGCGCTGGTCGATCGCGATGGCCGCTTCATCACGATGAACGATGCGTTCCGACAGGCAGCCGGAATCAAGGGCTCGGCGATGCCGGTCTATCCGGGAGACCTGGTGGTCAAGGACGACAAGGCCGCGGTTGCCGATGCGGTCCGGCGCAATGCGCGCGGCCCGGCGATGTCCGGCGACCATGCGGTTCGCCTGACTCACCAGGCGTCCGAACCGGTCGCACTGAAGATCGCCGGGTTACGCGGCCTCGGGGATGC
>CBHTSV010000105.1:0-6676 GCA_966095215.1 uncultured Sphingomonas sp.
GACGTCGCTCTTCGCCGGAGTTTCCGTCGTCGCGGGCTATCATCCGCTCGGCAGTGAGATCAGTCCCCTGCCCGCCATGGAAGAGGCGCGCGCGGTGGGCGCAATTGCCGCCTTCCCTTGCTTCCCCAATCCGGGAAAGCCATTCCGCTTCCTCGCCGGCGACCCGCTCGAGCCGGGCCCCTTCGGCATTATGCAGCCCGCCAAGCGTCATCCGGCCGTCGATCCCGACCTGGTCCTCGTCCCGCTGATCGCCATCGACGGCCGCGGCACTCGCCTCGGACGCGGCAAGGGCCATTACGATCGCGCGCTTGTCCGCCTGAAGAAGAACCGGGCGCGCCTGATCGGCGTCGGCTGGCCGATCCAGCGGCTGGTGGACACGATCCCGAGGGACGAGTGGGATGTCCCGCTGGATGGCTTTGCTTCACCGGACGGCGTGGAGTGGTTTGGGCAAATGCCGTTGCTCTAGCTCGAGCGACCGTTGGAACCGTGCTGAACTCAAAGAGTTAACCCCCGTGCGCCGGGTCCAAACCCCCCGAACCCGGAAGCCAGTCCACAAGGGCGGTCCAGTGTCGGGCCGCCCTTTTGCGAGGCGCCATGGCTACGAAATCAGAACAACCCAGAGCGGCCACGATCAGGGAAGCGCACCGGCAGCTGCGCCTCGCCGTCCGTGAGTGCAAACAGCTGCTCGCCCGCACGGAAGAGATGATCCGACGCTCGCAACAGGACAATGATCCGCCGCGCCACTAGCCGCGCTTCCGGATGAACTCGTCTCGCTCCGTCGTTCTCCTCTCCGAAAGGGGGGAGTCCCATGGCGTATTACAGGCTCTATTTCCTCGACGGTCCAAAGGGCAGAATTCATGAGTTCCGCGAGTTCGAGGCAGAAGACGATTGGGCGGCGCTCCTGCGCGCCGCGGACTGGCGGTCGGTCAGCCCAATGGAGCTTTGGTGCGGCAGTCGCAAGGTTCGCGCCTGGGATGGGCTGGTGTCGCTGCACCCACGCCTCAGCAAATCCACCGAGCTTCGCGCGAGCTGGAGATCGCGCTAGATGGCGCGGTGCCCCGCACCTCGCCCTCCGCCCGGCCGCTCGTCGGAATCGCCTTGATCCTGCTGCTGATCGTATGCTGGGCGGCGTTCGTCGCAACTCTCGCGCAGACGGCGGGACGGTGGCCTATTTTGATCCAGGCGGTTTACTATCTGTTTATGGGAACAGTCTGGATTATCCCGCTGAAACCGCTGGTTCGGTGGATCCAGACGGGCCGGTTCCGGGCTCCGCCCGAGTGACGAAGTTGAACCGGCTGTATTAGAAGAGTATAACAGAGAGCGGAATGTCGGCAACATTGGCTCATTCGCGCCCCTTGCAGGGCCTAAAGGCGCGCGCGGCGCAGCTGAAGCTGCGCGCGGCGGAGCTGTGGCGCGCCTATCCGCGTGAGACGCTGGGACTCGCCATCCTGGGCGCGATCGTCGCGGCAGCGATCGGCGGTGCTGCGCATTCGACGCCGGAGACGGGCCAGACAACGGCCACGCTTCCGCCGGCTCCGCCGCCGCTGCTGATCCGTCAGCTTGCGCCCGAACAGGCGCTCAAGCTCAATGCGGCGATCCCTGTTGCTTCGGGACCGAACCCCGCAGCCCCGCCCTTTATCTTCAAGGGGAACAAAGCGGCGCGGACACAGGCACTCGAATGCCTGGCGAGTGCCGAATATTACGAGGCGGGCAACCAGGATGAAGACGGCCAGCGCGCGGTAGCGCAGGTCGTCCTCAACCGGGTCCGTCACCCGGCTTTTCCCTCGACCGTCTGCGGCGTCGTTTACGAGGGCTCGACCCGTGCCACCGGTTGCCAGTTCACCTTCACCTGTGACGGTTCGCTCTACCGCCAGCCCGATCTGGAAGGATGGCGGCGGGCCTACCGCATTGCCGAGGAGGCGCTGGCGGGTTCCGTCTATGCGCCGGTCGGCTACGCGACCCATTACCACGCCAATTATGTCGTGCCCTACTGGGCCTCGACGCTGGCGAAAAATGCGGTCGTCGGTGCCCACATGTTCTACCGCTGGGCAGGCGGATGGGGCCAGCCGGGGGCGTTCGTGAAGAGCTACGCCGGCCGCGAGCCGAACGCCCGTGCGCTTCGCACCGCCGCGCTCGCGGTACCGCACATCACGCCGAGCTATGAGCAGGGTCGGGTCGCCGAAGCGATCAAGGAGATTCCGGGCGCCGAGGAGATCAAGATCACCCCCTCGATGCGCGGCGACAAGCGTGTCGGCGTCCGTTTTAACCTCGAGGCGCGGAAGGCATCGGAAGAGGCCACGCACGAGGATTATACGAAAAAGTTCGAGGCCTCGGACAATCTCAAATGGTCGTTGTCCAGCGACGTCGTCGCGCAGAGTGAAAAGCCGCTCGGCAAGAGCGAGACCCCGGCGGGCACCACCGGCGCTGCAGCGCAGCGCTAACTCGTTTCAATCTCATGTGAAAAGTGGCGCGAGTGACGGGGCTCGAACCCGCGACCTCCGGCGTGACAGGCCGGCGCTCTAACCAACTGAGCTACACCCGCGTTTTTTGGCGTGCGGGGCACCTAGGAGGCGGGTTTTTCGGTGTCAACCATGGCCGGCCGCATTTCGCGCCGCTCCTCCTCTTCCTCCTCTTCCGGCTCCCCTACGTGGGTCAAAGTGCCGTGCTCGAACAGGAATCCGGCGATGTCCGGGGTCCCCGCGGCGGAAAAGACAGTCTTGATGATGATCAGCAGCGGCACCGCGAGCAGGGCGCCCGTCGTGCCCCAAACCCAGGCCCAGAAGGACAGCGAAACGAGGATGGCTAGTGGGCTGATCGTCAGCCGGTGTCCGACCACCATGGGGGTGAACAGGTTCGCCTCGATCAAATGGAAACCGACGAACACGGCCGGCGGGAGCAGCGCGCCCCACACGTCCGGATAGGTCATCAGCCCGCCGAGAAAGAGCAGCAGCGCGCAAACGATCGGGCCGAGATAGGGGATGTAGTTGGCGACGGCGACAATGCCGCCCCACATCACCGGCGAAGGCATTCCCAGCTGCCAGAGCGCGAGCGCGGTTAGAGTGCCCAGGCCAACATTGATGAGCGTGATCGTGCCGAGATAGGTCGAAGTCGCGTCGACCACCTGCTGGATGACCCGCGCGGTGGTGAGAGCCCCTTCGAAGCTGCCGCGGCTGACGATCGTCTTCTTCCGCATCGCGGTCCAGCCGGCGAGGAAGAAGAAGATCACCAGCAGGGAGAAGAACAGCTGGATGAGAAGATGCGGCGCCGATGCGGTCAGCAGCCCCAGCGCCGAATTCGGCGTTTCGATCCTGACCGTCCGCGCATGCTCCTGGTTGATCGCGATCTGGGCGGTCGTCCGGGTGATGAACCGGTCGAGGTTCTTGTACAGGTCGAGGACGGGCTCGAGGGTCGCCCGAACCTTCGGGATCTTGCTCGGGACCTGCGCAATCCAGTCCGTTGCAGGAACGACGATCGATCCGATCGCAAACAATGCGATGAGCAGGAACACGATAAGGCAAAGACCCGCCGCGATCCGCGAAGGCACTCCGCGCCGCTCGAACCATTCGAGCATGGGCACGAGCGCAATCGCGACCACCAGCGCGGCCGTGACGGGCATGAAGAATTCGGCGCCCTCGCGAAGAGCGAAGGGGAGAGCGACGACGAGCCCTATGCCCGCGATCAGGTTGAAGGACGCAAGCAGCCGGTCTCGTTTCGCGGCGCTGGCTTCCGCGATCAGGCGAGCCTCTTCCTGCTCGCGTTCGACCTCATGCTTCCTGGTGCGCGCGTCCATCGGCGGCAGCATATCGCCGCCCCCGCTTACTCGCCAGCGATTAGAGGGGCCTCGCTACTGCTCGGATCACAGTGCTCGCCTGTCCCCCCGGGACAGGCTGCGCGCTGCGATGGTGCCCCTGGTCCGACTCGAACGGACACTCCGGTGAAGGAACTCGATTTTGAGTCGAGCGCGTCTACCATTCCGCCACAGGGGCCCCGCAGCGCGGTTTAGCTAGCGACGCCCTGCCGAGGTTGCAAACAGTTCACGGAGCCTCGCATCGCCGTTGGCGTTGTTTGCTCGTCCGTAGCGAACGGGTGAACCATGAAGACAGCCGACTTCTTCGTCGATCGATTGAAGGCCTGGGGCGTTCAGCGCATCTTCGGCTACTCCGGCGACGGCATCAACGGAGCGATCGGGGCCATCCAGCGCGACGAGGCCGTGGATTTCATCCAGCCTCGCCACGAGGAGATGGCGGCGTTCATGGCGGTCGCGCACGCCAAGTTCACGGGCGAGCTGGGGGTCTGCTTAGCCACCGGCGGGCCTGGAGCTACGCACCTCATCACCGGGCTTTACGATGCGAAGCTGGATCACCAGCCCGTGCTCGCCATCTGCGGCCAGGCCGAGACGACGGTACGCGGCGCAAGTTATCAGCAAGAGCTCAATCTCGACCGGATGTTCGCCGACGTCGCTGTCTATGTGCAGGAGGTGACCCATCCAGCGCAGCTTCCGCATGTTGTCGACCGGGCGATCCGTCTCGCCATCGCGCATCGGGCACCCGCGGCAATCGTCCTCCCGAAGGATTTGCAGGAGCAGCCCTTCGAAGCGCCCAGGCGCGCCCATGGCTTCACGCGATCGGGTCCCGGCTATTCGCGCCCGACGATCGTCCCCACGGACAACGAGCTTCGCAAGGCGGCCGATGTGCTCAACGCCGGTGAGAAGGTCGCGATGCTGATCGGCGCCGGAGCGGTCCACGCGGCTGACGAAGTGATCGAAGTCGCTGAAAAGCTTGGCGCGGGAATCGCGAAGGCCCTGCTCGGCAAATCGGTTCTCCCGGACGATCTTCCATTCGTCACCGGCTGCATTGGCCTGCTGGGGACGCGGCCCAGCTCCGACATGATGAACGAGTGCGACACGCTGCTGATCGTCGGCAGCGGCTTTCCCTGGTCGGAGTTCCTGCCGAAGGAGGGCGCTGCGCGCGCCGTGCAGATCGACATCGACCCGGCGATGCTCTCGCTGCGCTATCCGTGCGAGGCGAACCTTCACGGGAGCGCCGCCGAAACGCTACGGCTGCTTCTTCCCCTCCTCGAGCGGAAGACGGATCGCTCCTGGCGCGACAGGATAGAGCAGTCGCTCAAGGACTGGTGGGAGACGCTGGAGGACCGGGCGAAGACGCGCGCCCACCCCGTTAATCCGCAGCGCGTGGTTTGGGAAATGTCTCCTCACCTGCCCGACGATGTGATCGTGACGAGCGACAGCGGCTCATGCGCCAACTGGTACGCGCGGGACTATCGGGTGAAGCGGGGCCAGATGGCATCGCTGTCAGGCGGACTGGCATCGATGGGCGCAGCCGTGCCCTATGCGATCGGCGCGAAGTTCGCTCATCCGGACCGGCCTGTCGTGGCGCTTGTCGGCGACGGGGCCATGCAGATGAACAACATGGCCGAGCTGATCACTGTCGCGAAATACATGGACCGCTGGCCCGACAAGCGCTTCGTCACCTGCGTCTTCAACAACGAGGATTTGAACGAGGTAACGTGGGAGCAACGGGTGATGAACGGAAACCCGCGCTTCGATGCGAGCCAGGACATCCCCGACGTGCGCTATTCGCATTTCGCCGAGCTCATTGGCCTCAAGGGCATCTTCGTCGACGATCCGAAAGACCTCAGTGGAGCGTGGAAGCAGGCGCTGTCCGCGGATCGGCCGGTTGTCCTCGAAGTGAAGACGGATCGGGAGATAGCTCCCTTGCCGCCGCACATCAGCTTGAAGGAAGCGAAGAAATTCATGTTCTCGATGACCAAGGATGAGAGCGCAGGCCACGTCATCCGCGACACCGCTCGGCAGGTGATCAATGCCGCCCTGCACAAGGAGGATGCGGATTAGGCGGAAATTGTCCCAGCCGCGGACGCGCCAGCGCTAAGGATTCGGAAACCATGTTCGTAAAATCGCCGGTAATGTCGCCGCCAATAATGGCCTCCGAATGCAACCTCGAAGCACGACCAAGGCCGCGCTTTTCAAGAACGAGCGCGGAGCGGCCATGATCGAATATGCCTTGATCTGCGCGCTGATCGCGCTCGCCATCGTCGCAAGCATCACAAGCGTCGGGACTAGCAATGCCAAGACCTTCAACAGTGTGACCGCCCAGCTGGACGCCAACGGGAACGGCCACGGAAAGGGTGGCGGGAATAGCGGCAACGGCAAGGGCAACGGCGGACCCGTGGCCCCCTGACGCCTCAGTTCCTTGGAGCCTGCCTCCGATAGCTCAGCGCCTCGGCGACATGGATTCGGCCGACCTGCTCGGCCCCGGTAAGGTCCGCAATCGTTCGCGCGACGCGTAGCACCCGGTGGAAGCCGCGCGCCGAGAGGCGCATCGCGGCGGCTGCGTCCGCCAGCAGCTTGCGCCCGGGCTCGTCGGGCGTCGCGACCTTGTCGAGCAAATCACCGTCCGCCTCTGCGTTGGTTCGGGGGCTATGGCCGTCGTACCGGTCGGCTTGGACCTGGCGCGCCGCGGCGACGCGTTGCGCAACCTCGGCACTTCCTTCCGCGGGCGGCGGGAGAGTGAGATCGGCCGCCGAGACACTCGCGACATCCACATGGATGTCGATACGATCAAGCAGCGGACCGGAGAGGCGTGCCTGATAATCGGCCGCGCATTTCGGCGCGCGGCCGCAGGACTGCGCCGGATCC
>CBHTSV010000106.1:0-8220 GCA_966095215.1 uncultured Sphingomonas sp.
CGATAGCGTTTACGCCTCCACCTCCTGCGGTTCGGCGGCCTTCCCGGCCCACTCCGCGGCATATCTGCGCACTTCGGCAAGCTGCACCATTCCCCATTCGTGTCCGTAGCCGTCCGGCTCGACATTCTCCGGCTGGTCGAGGGTCTTCTGCCAGCCGCGCAGCTCCTGGATATAGGCATCGCAGGGTACGCGCTCGAACCTGTTCTTGTCGGCGACGTCGTAGATTCCGATCTTCGCCCATTTCTGGCTCCACCAGTCGGGAACGTCCACGAACGGGTAGAGGCACACTCCCTGCAGGTCGACGCCCGCATTGATCGCCTTGACGCACTCCTCCATCGTCATCCGCAGCCATTCGGCGCGATTCTCCTGGAATCCGCTGGTCTCGCCGATGATGATCGGCCGATGGTAGCGATCCCAGGCGAACTTCAGCAGCTCGCTTAACGGCTTCCGCCGAGGATCGCGCGGCCCGAGGATTTCCCGCTTCTTGTCCGCGCCCAGCTGGACCTGGCTGTAGTGATAGACATTCACCCCGACGATATCGAGGATGTCGGGTGAGCCGCCGAGTTCCGGAGCGACGCGCCCCGCGAGCATGTCCCACGCCTCCACCGCTTCGCGGTGCTCCTCGTCCCGCGCTTCGTCGGCAAGGTCGGGGCGATCCGGCGGCGGCACCGCGTGGACGATCGGATCGACGTGGACTAGCCGGGCGCCGGGCTCCACCTCGCGGATCGCCTTGGCGCCGGCGATGTCCATCCGCACCAGCGCGCGCTTCAGCTCCTTTTCGCGACCCTTGGCGAAGGGGTACATCCACTCAAGGTCGCTCGCCGCGGCGGAAAAGAAGGTGATCTCGTTGACCGGCGTGAAGAAATAAGGCCCCTCGGCCGTGCTCGTGACGAGCTCTGCGGCAGCTCGGCAATAAGCGGCAAACCGCCCGACGCACTCCTGCGAGAAAGGATCGCAGCCGTCGGGTAAGCCGTAGTGGCACAAGTCCCAGATCGGCGTGATCTTGCATTCTGTGGCCGCGTCCTGGACGGCCTTGACGCTCGACCAGTCGTACCGCCCGCCGCCGAGATCGACCTGCGGCCACCGGATGCCCTCGCGCACGATCCCGATGCCGAGGTCCATGGCCGCCGCAAGGTCGGCCTTCAAATGCTGCTCGTGACCCGTGGCCGCGACATAATCCTTCCGCTGCCGGTCCTTCCAGACGAAGGTCGAGCATTCGAAGCCTGCCATGAAGAAGGTGGGAAAGATCGCTTCCCGCGACCCGGACATGTCTCGATTCATCGCGCGGGTCCTTTCCTCCGCCGACCGCCCCGCCGACCAGGGAAATAACTCCCGCGCGTAATGCTTGTTCAGGCCCTAGGTGACTGGCATCTTCTCGGGCTCGTCCGACGGCGTGCCGACGTGGGGCCAGGCGTCCTTCCATTCGATCCGGTCGATCATCAGGATGCGGCGGCTGTTGATCTCGTCCTCCTGCCGCTGCCGCGGTTTGTCCACATCGATCGCGTGGTAGATGATCCACACGTCGCCCGCCCTGTCCTCGACGATGCAATTGTGCCCGGGCGCGAGCCAGCGCTCGCTCTTGAACAGCATCAGGCTGTGCGGCACGCCCTTGGCCTCCTCGAGCGTCTGGAACGGTCCCGTCGCATGCTCCGAGCGCGCGACCATCACGCCATATTCGGCGTCCGGCCCGCAGCAATTGTCGCCCGAGTAGAAGAGGTAGAAGAAACCCTCGCGGTGGATCACCCAGGACGCTTCGACCAGCCTCGGGAAAGCGCCGTGCTTGCCGTTCGGCCAGATGAGGTCGATCGGATGGCTTTCCGGAGCGAAGGACATCCGGTCCTCGCCCAGCTCGCAGACCTTGATCGGCTCGAAGCCCGATCCCCAGTAGAGCAGATGCTTGCCGGTGACCGGGCAATCGAACGCCATCGGATCGATGTTGTGGAAGCCCTTGCCGGCCAGCAGCGGCTCGCCCTTGTCGACGAACGGTCCCGCGGGAGACTTCGACGTCGCCACGGCAAGCGCATGATCGGGGCCCTCGCGGGTCGCGTCCGGAGTCGCCGAATAATACATGAAGTAGGTTTCGCCATCGAAGATGACGCTCGGCGCCCAGAAGTCCTGCGTATGCTGTGCCCAGCCGGGCTTTTCCGGCAGGGCGTCGCCGAGATTTTCCCAGTGAATGAGATCGGCCGAGCGCGCCGCCTGGATGTTGATCCAGTTCCCGTCGCGGAGCGTCTGCGTGCCGTACGCATAATAAAAGCCGTCCGGCGCCTCGATCACCGCCGGATCGGGGAAATCCTCGTCGAGGATCGGGTTGAGATAGAAGCCCGGCGCAAGAGCGGCACGAACAGGTGCGGCGGCGCCCCCCGCGGAGCCAGCGGGGATGCCGCCAGAATCGAATGAATCACGCATCGAGCGGACATATGGTCGGCGAGGCGGATGTGAAAGCGGCATTGTCGACGCGGATCGCATAAATCCATGAACGGACGAGGCGCCTTTTGGACGCAAGTCTTCAAGGCAACCCCGTGGGCACCAAATTCGTTTCCACCGTTGTTGCGTCTTTGTTGCGTGCGAGTCGACCAACAGAAGGAGAACGTCATGGTCACCCGCTTCAAGCGAAGGGCTGCAGCGGTTCTCGCGGGGGGAGCATTTTTAGTCATGAATGCGCCCGCGTCCGCGCAATATCAGGCCATCGTCGTGCAGGGCGTGCCGGCGCCGAATCTGCGTATCGAGCGCGTCGCCTACGGCGATCTCAACCTCGCGACACGCGCCGGACAGGAGGCCCTGAAGCTCCGCATCAGTCATGCCGTGGAGCGCGTCTGCCTCTATGACCAGCATCGCTGGTATGGCTTGTCCGAGCCCAAATACACCCAGTGCGCTGCGGGTGCCTGGAGCCGCGCGCGGCCGCAGATGATCGGAGCAATCTCCCGGGCGCGCCAATATTACGCTTACTATCGCCCGTACTAGGACGGCCGCCTAGCGGCCGCCCAGCCGCCGGAAGTGATAGCGCCCGCGAACCGGCGCGGCCCGGTAGCTATGCCCGGACGTACAGGTCACCGTGAAGACGCCCGGCGCATCGCCCTCCGTCGTCGAGGCAACCTGCCCGCACGGATAGCCGATGCGGCCGATGGTGCGCGCGATCGTCGCGTTGGGAAGCGGCATCTTCGCCGGAGTCGCTGCGACTGGCGCTGCCTCAGCAACTGCAGGCTCGACAGTCGCTTCACCGGATTCGCTCTGCAGCGCCTGGGCAACGTCCGCCAGCCGATCGTCGGGCGCGGTGGCTTGCAGCGCCGGCCGAGCGCGTTCTATCCGCGATCTCGCGACGGTCACACGCGTTCGCCGCTCGGGCCGCGCCGCCACGAAGCTCAGCTCCGGCGACGGATCGGGCTCTGACGCCGTAGTGGCCGGAGCCGCCTTGGCCTGCGGAACCGCGAGCGTCACGGCCTTGCCCGCCTGCTCGGCTTCAACCTCGTTCCCCGCCTCCAGCCCGGCCCACGCGCCGAGGAGACCGACGCCAAGAACCAGCGCGGTCGCCGCCACGGCCGGCCGCTTCCATTCGATCGAACGGTCTTCGCTGCGTAGCCGCTCCTTCTCCGCGTGACCCACGGCAAGGATCTGCTCGATGACGGGGTCCACGTCATCAACTTCCGGTTCGGGTGGTCGCGGTTGTTCGGCCCGGAGCTTGGGTTGCGCAGCCGCGCTTGGATCCGGAGGCGGAGCATCAACGGCCGGCTTCGCCAGCTCTCGCAACGAAGCCACGATGGCCGCAACTCTTTCGTCGACTTGTGGCTCCGGCGCGGGCTGCGGCTCCGGCTGCCGCGGAGCCGGGCGGTGCAGCGGATCGATTCTCGGCCGCGCGACCGGCCCGGCGCGCATCGCGCCGACGAATTGCCAGCCCGGCTGGACCGCCGGCGGCTTCGGCTCCGCGCCGAGGCCGATTGACTTGTCATATGCCTTCCGCCGTCCGGGATCGCGCAGCGTCTCGTAGGC
The DNA here is from genome assembly GCA_966095215.1 of uncultured Sphingomonas sp. Classification (GTDB taxonomy): domain Bacteria; phylum Pseudomonadota; class Alphaproteobacteria; order Sphingomonadales; family Sphingomonadaceae; genus Sphingomicrobium. Next base: position 3,988 of record CBHTSV010000106.1, read on the forward strand.
GATGCTGAGCTCCGCGAGGCCGCCGAAGGAATGCGGCCGGAACATGCTCATCTCCCTCGCGAACGCCTTTGCGATCTCGTCGCTCGTCGCCTTGGGCGTGAGCCCCAGCAGCTCATAATGGTTCGGCCGCGTGCCTATTGTACTGACCATGGATATTCCCCGAGAAAACCCGACTCTCAAGCGCCGGAAGCTTCTATGCTTTCCCGGGGAAATCCAGTTCGGCCCGCCGCAGGAAGGCGGCCGTTCGCCTTTACCGGTTCACCTTCCGTTATCTCGCCATGCCGGGCGGACCGGGCATCTGCCGGCTCGCGAGCAGCGCGCCCTCGGGATCGGTCAGCGACGTCACGGACTTCATCTCGGCGAGAAGGCCGTCGAGGAACTCTCCCGAGATGAGGTGATAGCTCTTCGAGTCACGGTCCTGCCCCGGCGCCTCCCCGTCGGGCCATTGCGACTCAGGCGGCATCCGCACCTGCTCGCTGTCCATCGTCCCGTCGAGATAGCCCTCCTTGCCGCTCCAGTCCTCGATCTTCGGCTTTCCCCCATGATAAGCGCTGTAGAGCACAGCTCCGGGATCGGCGATCAGCAGCCCTCCCGAGACGATCCCGTATGCCAGCACGAAATGATCGGCCGGAGCACCGATGCCCACGATCACCGGCCCCGTCGCGAGCATCGAACGGATCAGCTCCATCCACCCTTCCGCCGGCCGGTGGGTCACCATGCGCGCGACCGGCTCGGACGGATCGACGACGTTCCCGCCGTCCTTCCGCTCGATGTCGCCGGTCTTCAGATAATGCGCCGCCACATTGTAGAGCTTGACGAAGTTGATGTGCCCCACATGGGGGGTCAGCTCCACCTTCCCGGGCGGGTCGGCGAGCGGCCAGAAGGCCTCCGCCATGCGCAGCGGGTACCAGTCCTCGGGCAAGGCGCTCTCCTCCTTCGTCGGGAAGTCGATGCGCCCGGCCGTGCAGTCCTCCGCGAACCAGCGCAGGATCATCGCCGCGGTGGACGCATTGCAGCCATTGTCGCGCCAGTTGAGCATCGTCGGCGAGTTCGCCGGCCCGCCGATCCGCCGGTCCCACCATCGCTCGTCATATTGCGCGAGCAGGCGCACCGGAGGGTCGAGATAGATGTCGTCGCCGTCCTCGGTGGCGAGCGACGCGGCCGGCATCTCCCGGGTCGTCGGCGCGGGCGTGTAGGTCTGCTGAAGACCGTCGGCATCGGACATGGTGTCTCTCCTCACCTTGCGGTCGCGAAAAGCCGGTGCCGCGTCCGGGCCGCGCCGGTGGCGCAGGCTGCCGGACGCAGGCTTATCTGCCGGGAAGCATGCCCCGGCTGGCCCGTTCGACGGTGAGGACGAGTGCGCCCATGATCTCCTCACATGCGTGAGTGACCGCAGAAACCTCCGCGGGCGATCATCCAGCGCGGCACGCTGATTGCGCGATTATCTGCCTGTTGCTGTTCCGGTGCAAGGGCATGGGAGCGGCCTAGACCCTCACGCCAGCCCTGCTGGAACAGATGGTCGTCAGTCCGTTGAGCGCCCACATAGACCATGCAGACATGAGCTTACGTTCGGTGAGCGATCTGGTATGACAAGGTGGTGCGGCACTTCGTCCTCATCGCCCTTTGTCTCATGTCCCTGGCTTTTGCCGGGCCGGTCAACGCCGCCTGCGCGACGGACATGGGGCGTTGCGATGGATCGTCGGCCGCCGCGATGGCCGAGCCGGCAAACCAGAACGACTGCGACATGGGTCATGACAAGGCGCACAGGTGCAGTCACGATGCCTGTTGCGGCTATTGCCTCGTCGCGATTTCGGACGTCGGAGACTTCTCCGCGCCAGTTCCGCCTCGCCAACCTGCTTTAGCGGCGCTCACAAAGCATCTCACGAGCTCCGGCGAGGAAAAGATTCTCGACCCTCCGCGCGCCTGACGATTGCAGGTCCGTGACTGCGGTCCCGGACATTTGAAATCGAACGGAGCGAATTTTCATGACTGATTTGATAGCGGCCGGCTTGGCCGCAGGCAGGCGCCTGATCCTGCTCACGTTACTTCCGCTCGCGCTCACGGCATGCGGCGGCGGCGGTGACAGCTCTTCCAACGGAATGGCCGGAATGGAGGGCATGGGTCAAGGCGGCGAAAAGGCCGCAGGCGATTTCATCACCATGTCGCCGCAGCAAATCGCCGCAGCGGGCATTGAGCTGGCCCAGCCGATCATTGGCGGCGGCAGTGGCGCCATCGAGGCTGCGGCGCTGGTCGAGAGCGATCCCGACACCACGCGCGTCGTTGCCGCGCCGATCGAGGGACGGATCGTCGCTCTTACACGCAATCTCGGCGATTACGTCCGGCGCGGCGACACGCTTGCGGTCATCGAGAGCCGTGAAGCTGCGTCTCTGCAGGCCGAGGTGGAGAAGGCACGCTCACGCCTGAACCTGGCTCGTGTAACGCTCGATCGGGATCGGGCCCTGTTCAAACGCGGGTTCCGTCCCAAGAGCCAGTTGGACATCTCGCAGGCCGCCTATGAGCAGGCGCTAACCGACTTGCGTATGGCGAGTCAGCAGGTGGCCGCTTCCGGGTTGCGAGGCCGCAATCTCAACCGCATCGTCATCACAGCACCGATCGGGGGCCGTGTCATCGCGCGCAGCGCGACGCTCGGCCAGGTCTTCATGGCCGATGCGATGGATACCGAGCTGTTCCGGATCGCCGATACGAACCGGCTGAGCGTCACCTTCTCGCTTTCTCCCGCCGATGCAGCGCGCGTGTCTCGCGGAAGCGTCGTCCAGCTAACCGCGCCTGGTCGCCGCTCCACGGCAGTCATCAGCTTCGTGTCTCCGGCGCTCGATCCCAAGACGCGGCTCGTCCCGGTGATCGCACGTCTCGACAATCGCAGCGGCGAGTGGCGCGTCGGCGAACCGGTGACTGTCGCTATCACCGTTGCGGGCAGCATCGGCGGCTCAATCCGGGTGCCGACCACGGCAGTGCAGACGGTCAAAGGCCGAAGCGTGGTGTTCGTCCGCACGCGCACAGGGTTCCGCGCCGCGCCCGTCACTCTAGGCGCTCAGGAGGGCGGGACCATAGTAGTGACGGCCGGGCTGAGCGGTGGCGAACAGATAGCCGCGACGAACAGCTACACTCTCAAAGCCGAGCTCGAAAAGGGCGCCGGGATGGAAATGTGATGATCTCCCGCCTCGTCACCCTCTCGGTCGAGCGGCGCTGGCTGGTCCTGCTCTTCACCGCCGTGGCCGCACTCGCGGGCGTGTTCGCGCTCCAGCGCCTTCCTATCGACGCGGTGCCCGACATCACCAACAACCAGGTTCAGGTGAACGTGCTCGCGCCGTCGCTGTCGCCGGACCAGATCGAACGGCAGGTCTCCTACACAATCGAGACCTCGCTCGCCGGCATCCCGGGCCTGGAATATACGCGCTCGCTCAACCGCAACGGCTTCGCTCAGATTACCGCCGTCTTTTCCGACAGCACCGACATCTATTTCGCTCGCCAGCAGGTGACCGAGCGTTTGCGTATGGCCGAGGAACGGCTGCCCGAAGGCGTGATGCCGGAGATGGGCCCGATTGCGACCGGTCTCGGCGACATCTTCATGTGGACGGTCGAGTTCCGTCCGACCGGCAAGGCCCCGCACCCGAATAGCGGGCCCGGATTGCAGAGCGACGGCAGCTACGTGACACCGGAGGGCGAGCGCCTCGTCACCGAAGTAGACAAGGCGACCTACCTCCGCACTGTCCAGCAGTGGATCGTAGCGCCGCAACTGCGCGGCACTCCCGGCGTGGCGGGCGTCGACTCGCTCGGCGGATACGAGCGGCAATATCTCGTCATCCCCGACGTGCAGCGGCTGGCCTCGCTCAACATCAGCATTCAGGACCTCGCAACGGCGTTGGAGCGCAGCAACACCAGCGTCGGCGCCGGAACTGTCGACTACAATGGAGCGGGACTCTTCGTTCGCTCCGACGCGCGCGTCCACAACGCCGATGAGCTGGCGCGCACCGTCATCGCGACCCGTGACGGCGTGCCGGTCCTCCTCAGCCAGGTCGCCGAGGTGAAGGCGGGCCAGGGCATCCGCACCGGCTCGGCATCGGAGAACGGCCATGAAGTTGTGGTCGGGACGGCCATCATGCGCATCGGCGAGAACAGCCGAACCGTGGCGAGCGCGGTGGGAGACAGGCTGAAGGTGATCGAACGCTCGCTTTCGGCGGACGTCGTGGTGAAACCGGTCCTCGACCGCAC
>CBHTSV010000107.1:0-1837 GCA_966095215.1 uncultured Sphingomonas sp.
GAGTGAGTGCGGCTGTGCACCTTCGCGAGCCTGCTCCCCCCGAGGCTAACCCACATCAAAAAGCGGAACGCTCTTTGCAGTCGGACGCTGCGGCGCCATGGCTACCTATCGCATCAGCATCAACAACAGGGACTTCCGGGCGAGCGAGGATATCGAGGCGAGCGGCCTCGAGGCGGCGCGGACCGAAGCGCTTCGGGGCGCGCTCAACATCGGAACCGACGAGGTCTGCGAGGGCAAGACCTTCTTCGGCGCCGAAATCAGCATCGAAGGCGACGGAGAAGCGCCGGAGCGGCTGATGGTCGCGATCGGAACGTCGCCGCTGCGGTGATGGGTTACCTGGATGGCTGGTAGGTGATGGGCTCGTCGTTCAGCGCCTGGGCCAGGGTGATCGGGCCGCGGGCGATTCTCTTCCAGTGGACGAGGTCGAGGTCGTCCATCATCCAGGCGCCGATGATCCCGGACAGCAGCCAGAAGAACAGCCCAACGCCGACGGCGAACTTCATCGCAATCCCCCGAGCGAGCTCATGGAATCACTTTCGAAGCCGCCTGTCCACACGGCAGTGAGAGTCTCACTCCGGCGAGCGGATGGCGGCATTCAAATGCGGATCAGTCCCCGAGCGAATTCGAGCTCGTCGCCCACAGCTGGACCATCCGCCGGTCCGCTTCGGTCAGCGGCTCGCAGGCGAGGCCCGGCCGCCGGTGTTTCGATTCGAACGTCTGGCGCGGCTTGGGCACATGGCGCAGCAGCTCGTCGCGAGGGAGGCGACAGTCGAACGCGACGCCGGCATATTGGCCTTCCGTCCAGACGATCCGCGCCTTCACGCGCAGCTCGTTGCGCTCGAAGATGATGTCCGATCCCTGCTCGGGCAGAGCATCGCCTTCGATCAGCGCACCCTCGGACGAGAGGTTGCGCAGCCTCACCGGCTTCAGCTGGCCGTTCCACCCGATCTTGGCGCTCAGCAGCACCGGCGAGCGGTTGGAGTGCCGATTATGCGAGGCAAGGCTCTGGTCCATGCAGCGAGGATAAGCGAAGTCGGTAAACAGTTGATTGAACAGTCCGGCTCATTCCGGCTCGAACCCGGCGAGCCGCAGTCGGACCAGCTGGTCGGCGCTGAGACGCGTCATGCCATGCTGTCCAAGCGAACGGACGTAGTCCGCGGTGACTCCGTGGATGCTGAGGTTGACCAGGTCATCCGCGCTGAGGTTCCGGTAACCGAGCGCGGCCAGCCGCTGCACAAAATCGGCGGTGACTCCGTGGATCGCCATCGAGACCACATCGTCCGGGTTCAGAGGCCCGCGCACGAACCCCGCATAAGCGCGCACCAGGTCAGGCCGAACGCCGTGGATGCTGAATTTTGTGAGGTCTTCAGCGCCGAGATTGCTGAATTGCGGCCCCATCGCCGCCACTTCCCGTACATATTCGGGGGTTACTCCGTGAATGCGCAGGCTGACCAGCTCGTCGGCGCTGAGATGCTGCAGCTTCGGGCCGATCGCCGCCATGCCGCGGACATAGTCCAGGTCGACGCCGTGGATCTTGAACGCGACGAGGTCCTCGGCCGACCTCAGCCGGTATCCCGACCGAGCGAGGCCGCGGACGAATTCGGCGGAAACGCCGTGGATGCCCATGGACGCGAGCTGCTCGACCGTCGGTCGCGCATAGCCAATCTCCTGCATCGAATCGATGAGGTCGCGGCCCACGCCGCTCATGGTCAGCGTGAACGCCTGGTGTGGCGTCGGCGCACCCATGCCACGCTGCTGGAGATACGAAGCAAATCGCGGATCGACGATGAAGCTGCACGAGCCGCTGCCGGTAGAGTTGCCGGCAACTCCGCTGCAG
>CBHTSV010000108.1:0-2183 GCA_966095215.1 uncultured Sphingomonas sp.
CTCCGGCTCGAACAGGCCGCAGGTGTTGGGGTTGGTGATCATCACTGCCGCGACATCAGGACCGAGCCGCGCCTTCAGCACCTCGAGATCGACACGACCGGCGGGGTTCGCGGGGATGTTCTCGACGCGGTAGCCGGCGAAAGCGGCCGTCGCGGGATTGGTGCCGTGAGCGCTTTCCGGCACCAGCACGACCTCGCGCTTGTCGCCGCGCGCTTCCAGCGCAGCGCGGATGCAGAGCAGACCGCACAACTCGCCGTGGGCGCCAGCTTTGGGGCTCATCGCAACGCCGTACATTCCGGTGAGGTCGAGCAGCCAGAAGGCGAGCTCGTTGATCACCTGCAGCGCACCCTGCACTGTTTCCTGCGGCTGCAGTGGATGGACGTCGGCGAAGCCGGGAAGGCGCGCGACCTTCTCGTTGAGGCGCGGATTGTGCTTCATCGTGCACGAGCCAAGCGGAAAAAGCCCGAGATCGATCGCGTAATTCTGCCGCGACAGCCGCGTGTAATGGCGCACGGCTTCGGGCTCGCTGAGGCCGGGAAGGCCGATCGGCCGCGAACGCTCCAGTCCGCTGAGGCGAGTGGGCCGCTTGGGGAGCTCCGCGAAATCAACGCCCGTCTGCTCGCTCGATCCGATCTCGAACAGCAAGGGCTCTTCGAGGATCAGCGCGCGATTACCAGTGGCAGTCTGTGTTTCGCCCTGTGCGTTCGCAGGCGCGGACGGTCGCCAGCCGGAAGGATTGACGGTCATTGAACCACCTCCTTCAGCGCGGCTTCCAGGGCGGCGATGTCCTCATCGGTAGCCGTTTCGGTGACCGCGACGACGAGACCATTCTGCAGCGCCTCGACTCCCGGATAGAGCCGCCCGAGGGAAACGCCCCCGAGCACAGCTTTCTCGACCATCGCGTGGACCGCCGGCCGTGCCTCGACGGGAAGCTCCAGTGTGAATTCGTTGAAGAAGCTGTCGTTGACCAGCTCCATGCCGGGGATCGCGGCGAGCCGCTCCGCCGCGTCGCACGCGCGCGCGTGATTCAGTGACGCGAGCTGCCTCAGCCCCTTCTCGCCGAGCAAAGTAAGGTGCGCCGTAAAGGCCATCGCACACAGCACCGAGCTGGTGCAGATGTTCGACGTCGCCTTCTCCCGGCGGATGTGCTGCTCCCGCGTGGACAGAGTTAGTACGAACCCGCGCTTCCCCTCCGCATCGACCGTTTCACCCGCGAGCCGCCCCGGCATTTGCCGGACATGCTTCTCGCGGCAGGCAAACAAGCCGACATAGGGTCCGCCGAACTGCAGCCCGACGCCAATGCTCTGGCCCTCGCCGACGACGATGTCCGCGCCCATCTCGCCGGGCGAGCGGATCAGGCCCAGCGCGACGGGCTCCGTGACGACGGCGATCAGCAGCGCTCCGGCGGTGTGCGCTGCCTCTGCGATCGGCGTCAGGTCCGTGATGCGACCGAGGACATCGGGATACTGGACCACGACTGCGCTGGTCTGGTCGTCGATCGCGCCGATCAGCTGCTCTGCATCGGTCTCGGCGCTCAGCTCCGGGAGCGAGGTCTGCAGCTGATCCTCGGTGAACTTCGCCATCGTCCTCGCGACGCTGACGTAGTGCGGGTGAACACCCGAGGAGATGATCGTCTTGCGCCGCCGGGTGATTCGGTGGCCCATCACGATGGCTTCCCACATCGCGGTCGAGCCGTCGTACATGGAGGCGTTCGCGACCTCGCAGCCGAAGAGGCGCGCGACCTGCGTCTGGAATTCGAACAGCAGCTGCAGGGTGCCTTGCGCGATTTCGGGCTGGTAGGGCGTGTAGCTGGTCAGGAACTCGCCGCGCTGAATGATGTGATCGACGCTCGCGGGGATGTGGTGCTTGTAGGCGCCACAGCCGAGGAAGAAAGGCACGTCGCCCGCCACCATGTTCTTGCGCGACAGCGCGGTCATGTGCCGCTCGACGGCCATTTCCGAGGCGTGTAGCGGCAGGCCCTCGATCGGTCCTTTCAGCCGCAGCTCCTCGGGCACGTCGCGGAACAATTCATCGATCGAGCTCGCGCCGACCACGCGCAGCATTTCGCTGCGGTCGGCGTCGCTCAACGGCAGATACCGCATCAGTTTGGCTTCCTCATGATGAAGCGACGTCGGACATAATCGGCGATATTGGAACCGACGCGGTCGGCGACGGCGGCGCCG
>CBHTSV010000109.1:0-4173 GCA_966095215.1 uncultured Sphingomonas sp.
CACCGGCCAGGCAATGCGCTTCAAATAACGTTCGACCAGTTCGGCTTCGGGTGACCGGCCGATTTTCCCGCGCGCGACGATTTGGAGGAGCACTACCGCGAGAAAGCGGGAGTGCCGAAGGGCCAGGTCAGCGCCGACTTGAAGCCATCGTAGATCGCGCGCGCCGCCTCGGCGATCGTCCGCGGCCGGTTGGCCCCGCCGCGAGCGAAGATTGCTACCGCGATCCGGTGGCCGTCGGGCATGGTGATGAAGCCGACGTCGTCGGTCAGGCCGTTGAGCGTGCCGGTCTTATGCTCGACGGGAACGCCCGGAAGCAGGGCCTTCATCCGGTTCTTGCCCGTTTCGCATTGAGCCATCAGGTCGAGCAGATAGTTGCGGCTTTCCGGTTTGATCAGCTCCGCCTTGTAGATCCGCTTCAGGAGCTCGACCATCGCCGTAGGAGTGCTCGAATCCCGATGGTCCCACAGGTCACGCTTGTCGCTCAGCAGCTGTGCGATCGTGCGGTCCACCCTGAGGCCCGAGATTCCATTGTCCTGAAGCCAGTCGTGAAGCGCGCGCGGGCCGCCGAGGTCCTTCAGAAGGATGTCGGTCGCCCGATTGTCGCTGTGGATCAGCATGCGCTTCATGAGATTGCGCGCGGACACGCCGTTGATCGTGTCGTCGAGCGAGCGGCGGCCGTGATCGACCTGCGCCAGGTAGAGCGCGGCGACGGCGACCTTGACCGTGCTTGCCATCGGAAAGGGCGTGTTGCCCTTGACGCTGATGCTTTCGCCGCTGGTGAGGTCGAGCGCGGCAATGCCGACGTCGGCGGACTTATTTGCAACGAGGCCGGCAATCTGCTGCTCGAGCGTGAGCATGGTCGGCGACGACGCCGCCGAGACCGGCTGCGCCACCAACGCAAACAGCGGTAGCAGAACGAGAGTGTAACGCATTTGCCTCACCCGCGAGCCGCAGCACTGACGGCCGTATCATCGCCAAATGCCCACATTCGTTCCAAATTGTAAAAATTTCTTACTTCGGGACGGAAAATGTGAACGATCACATCGTCCGCATCGATGAGCACCCAGTCAGCCGCCGGCAGCCCCTCGATTCGAACGCTTTTGCCAAATCGCTCCTTGATCTTGTCGGCAAGCTTAACCGCCATCGACGCGACCTGGCGCGTGGAGCGTCCGGAAGCGATCACCATGTGGTCGGCGATGTTGGATTTGCCGGCGAGAGGGATGGACACGACCTCCTGGGCCTGGTCGTCGTCGAGCGACTGAAGGACAAGTCGGTGGAGGTCTTCGACGTCATTGGCGGCGCGGCCGTTGGGGGCGGCGGTCTCAGCTGGACGATCGGTCAAGGGGTCTCCTGACAGACAGAGGCACGGCCGATCGCTGATGACGCGACACACGGGGAAGCGATCGACGATGCCAGTTGGGGTCGTGCGCGCGTACGGCGGTTGCGGACGTGGGGTCGGGCGGCAGGCGAAGCATCAAGATCGCCGGTGCACTCCACTCCGTCCAGCGTTTCGCCTGGCTGGACGGATGGACGAACCGCCTGAGCCAGCCCATCGCGCGCGCCGCGTGAGCAGCGGAATCATAACCGGGCCGGCGAATCACCGCAATCGGGACTTCGCGGGCTAACTGTCTCCAATCGCGCCATTTGTGAAAATTTGGCAGGGTGTCGCTCCCAAGCAACCAAATGAAGTCGTGCGAGGGAAAACGGCTCTTCAGGAGCCGCACCGTGTCCACCGTGTAGCGGGTGCCTTCACGCGTCTCGAAATCGGACACCCGGATCCGAGCGTGCTTTGAATGACGTTCGGCCGACCCGAACCTCGCCTCGAAAGGCGCCATGTCGGTTGCGCCCTCCTTCAGCGGGTTTCCGGGCGAGACGAGCCACCAGACCTCGTCGAGCCCCAGCGCGTTCATCGCGGCGAGGCTGATCCGCCGGTGCGCCTTGTGCGCCGGATTGAACGAGCCGCCGAGAAGGCCGATGCGCGCCATTCCCTTGAGCTAGCATGAGCAATGAAGCGCGCCTAATGTCGCTGAGGGGGTACCGATGGGCGAATTCGAAGCGGTAGCGGACGCGGTCACCGGCGGGATGGTCGGCCGCGCAGTCGAGCCCACGGCCGGCGAGAGCGACGGGCACACGCACGAGACCAATTGTCTCAACTGCGGCGCGAAGCTCGCCGGGCCGTTCTGCCACGAGTGCGGGCAGCACGCCCATGTCCACCGGACGCTCGAGGCTTTCTTCCACGACTTCCTCCACGGCGTGTTGCATTTCGAAGGGAAGATCTGGCGGACGCTACCGCTGCTCGCGTGGAAACCCGGCGAGCTCACCCGGCGCTACATCGACGGCCAGCGAGCGAGCTTCGTCTCGCCGATCGCGCTTTTTCTCTTTACAGTCTTCCTGACTTTCGCGGTGATGGGCCTCACGGGCAGCATGTTCGGCACCGCCACAGCTGCAGCCGACGCGCGAAAGGACATGGCGCAGGACCTGCAGAAGAATCAGCAGAAGATCGCCACTCTCGAGAAGGAACGCGCGACGGCCACCGGGCCAGCAGCCGCCAAGCTCGACGAGAAGCTGGCGGACCTGCGCTCCGAAAACACGGCCCTCCAGGCAATGAAGGACCAGAAGGTGCTACCGCCCGTTGCGCTCAATTGGGCGGGAGCTCCCGACTGGCTCAGCGAGGCCGGCCAGCAAGCCGCCAAGAACCCGGAGCTATTGTTCTACAAGATCAAGACGAATGCCTATAAATTCAGCTGGGCGCTGATCCCCATATCGGTGCCGTTCGTATGGCTGCTTTTCCCGTTCAGCCGACGCTTCCGTTGGTACGACCACACGGTGTTCGTGACTTACTCCCTCTGTTTCATGATGCTGCTGCTGATTGCCGGCACTTTGATCGGTCTCGTCTCGCAGTCAGTCGCCAGTCTGGCCTGGTTCGTGCCGCCGATCCACATGTACCGCCAGTTGCGGGGCACCTATGGCGTCGGCCGATGGGGTGGGATCTGGCGAGCGGGCGCGCTCTCCATCTTCGCCTTCATCGCAATCGGACTGTTCACGAGCCTGTTGGTCGCGATCGGAGCCTTCGACTAGGCGCCCGCCGTCGCCGGTCCGCCGATGGCGCCTGGCTTGGGCCGCTTCGCCTTCGGGATCGACGAGCCCGCGGCGGGGATCGAAGGACCCTTGACGCCGCCGCGGTCGATCGGCTCGCCGGCGAGCAGCTTCTTGATCTCGTCGCCGGTCAGCGTTTCGAACTCGAGCAGCGCCTTGGCGAGCGTCTCGAGCTCTTCGCGATGCTCGTTGAGCAAGGTTTTGGCGCGGTCGTAGCCCTCGTCGATGATGCGGCGGATCTCCTTGTCGATCAGCTGCGCCGTCTCGTTCGACATGTTGCGCTGGCGGTTCACCGAATAGCCGAGGAACACCTCTTCCTCCGCGTCGGCGTACTGCAGCGGCCCGAGCGCGTCTGACATGCCCCAGCGTGTGACCATGTCGCGCGCAAGGCCGGTCGCATACTGGATGTCCGACGAGGCGCCCGATGACACCTTGTCGTAGCCGAAGATCAGCTCCTCGGCGACGCGGCCGCCCATGGAGACGGCGAGGTTCGCGTACATCTTGTCGCGATGATAGCTGTAATTGTCGCGCTCCGGCAGGCGCATGACCATGCCCAGCGCACGGCCGCGCGGAATGATCGTCGCCTTGTGGATCGGGTCGGACGCGGGCTCGTGCAGAGCGACGATCGCGTGGCCGGCCTCGTGATAGGCCGTCATCCGCTTCTCGTCCTCGGTCATGACCATGGACTTGCGCTCGGTGCCCATCAGCACCTTGTCCTTGGCGTCCTCGAATTCCTGCATCGCGACCAGGCGCTTGCCCTTGCGCGCGGCGAGCAGCGCAGCCTCGTTGACGAGGTTGGCGAGGTCGGCGCCGGAGAAGCCGGGAGTGCCGCGGGCGATTACGCGCGGGTCATCGCGCGGGGCACTCCGGGCGTCTCGGGCGCCGACCTTGCCAATCTCGTCAACGAGGCGGCGCTGCTCGCCGCCCGCAAGGGCAAGCGGCTGGTGGCGATGCAGGAGTTCGAGGACGCCAAGGACAAGGTGCTGATGGGCACCGAGCGCAAGTCGATGGTCATGACCGAGGACGAGAAGCGCATGACCGCCTATCACGAGGCGGGCCATGCCGTGGTCGCTCTGC
>CBHTSV010000110.1:0-3331 GCA_966095215.1 uncultured Sphingomonas sp.
TGGCCTGCCGCGCATCATCGGCCTGACGGCGCGGTACAAGTTCGCTTCCGCTCCGCCGGCGCCCCCTGCTCCGCCGCTCCCGCCGGCGCCTCCTCCGCCTCCGGCAACGCAGACGTGCCCGGACGGCTCGGTGATACTGGCGACGAGCACCTGTCCGGCGCCGCCTCCGCCTCCACCGCCGCCTCCGGCCGAGCGTGGAGAGCGCGGGGAGTACGCCAGCCGCCTGAAGGCTCGCCGCGTTAAACGGGGGTTCACCCTAGTGCGGCGAGCCGACGGCTCACGTCGACGAATGCATCCGCCATGGCGAAGCGCCGAACGTTGAATCGGCGAAGGCTCCAACCAGTCTGGAAGGAGGCAATGAGCCATGACCATGATGAGGACAATTCTAGGCGCCGCGGGCTTCGCAGCTATTGCAGCAGCAACCCCGGCTGCCGCCCAGTATTACCCGTACGGCTATTCCAATCCTTACGCCTACGGGTACGGCTATAACAATTACGCCTACGGAATGAACACCAGCGTCGCCGTGAACCAGTGCAACGCCGCGGTTCAGAGCCGGCTTTATAACCGGACAAGCCTCGGCGACATCCTGGGCTCGCTCGTCGGCATTCCGACGTCGAACTACGGACGCGTCCTTAGCGTGACGCAGGTCACTCCGCGCAGCAACGGCACGATCCGCGTGCGCGGTCTCGCCAGCAGCGGCCGCTATGCCTACAACGGCTACGGTCCTTACGGCGTCGGCGCCTATGGTGCTCTCGGCTACGGCTACGCCAATGCGGCTGACCTGTCGTTCAAGTGCGACGTCGACTTCCGCGGCTATGTCCGCGACGTCGACATCTACCGTCGCTAAAACTTCCGAAGATTGAACTGGAAGCGCCGGCTCTTCCCGGCGCTTCTTTTTTGTGAGGTAATTACGTCACTTGAGGTTCATGCGAAGGCCGCGATAAACCAGATCGGAACATGCGCGTTGGTGCCGCCAAGCGGCGCGCTCCGCCGGACCTGGGAGATGAAGTGGACAATATGGCGAAAATTTCACGCGCCGCGTCGGCGCTGAGCAGGGTCGGGCGGGTTTCGTTCGCAGCGTGCGCCCTGGCGCTCATTGCCGCTCCGCTCGCCAGCGGTACGGCGAGCGCGCGCTCGACACCCGCCGCGGCAGCGCAGGCGGGCGGCATCAACGCCTTCTACCGCTCGCGTGGAGGTGCGCCCCTCTGGTTGTCTTCGACGTCCGGAGCGGCGGCCCAGCAGCTCATCCAGCTTCTCGCGACTGCCCAGGCCGACAACCTCAATCCGCGCCGCTACAACGCGCGTGGATTGCAGCGTGCGCTCGACGCTGCCCGCACCGGTAATCCTGTTGCGGTCCAGCGTGCCGAAATGGCGCTCAGCCAGGCATTCGTCGCCTATGTCGACGATGTAAAGCGCGATCCCGGCATGGGCATCGTCTATGTCGATCCCGAGTTGAAGCCGGCCCCTCCGTCCGCGCAATATCTGCTCAAGCAGGCCGCATCGGCGCCATCGCTCTCCGACTATGTTTCGCAGATTGGCTGGATGAACCCGATCTACGGCAAGCTGCGCCAGGCCCTCGCCAGCCGCTTGTACCGTAACGACGTCGAGCGGCGGCTGCTCGCGATCAACCTCGAGCGGGCTCGGGCCCTTCCGTCAGGCGGGCAGCGCTACGTGATCATCAATGCGCCGGCGGCTCGGCTTTACATGTACGAGAACGGCCAGGTGGTCGATTCCATGCGTGTCGTCGCCGGCCGTCCCGACCCGATCGCGCAGACGCCGATGATGAACGCTTTCATCCGCTACGTGGCGCTCAACCCCTATTGGAACTCGCCGGCGGACATCACTGCGAAGAAGCTTGCGCCCACCATCCTCAAGGAGGGGCGCGCCTATTTCAAGAACAGGGGTTACGAGCTCTTGTCGGACTGGTCCGACCACCCGCGGATCCTTGACCCTATGTCGATCGACTGGCGTGCGGTCGCCGCCGGTCGAGTGCAGGCTCGACTGCGCCAAAAGCCGGGCCCGGCCAACTCCATGGGCAAGATGAAGTTCATGTTCCCGAACTCCCAGGGAATCTGGCTGCACGACACGCCGGAGAGGGAAAAGATCGAGGATGCCGCGCGCCTGCAGAGCAATGGCTGCGTGCGGCTCGAAGCCGCGTCGCGCCTCGCGCGCTGGCTGTTCAACGGACGGCCGCCGAGCCCACAGGGCGCGAGGCCTGAGCAAAAGGTCAACTTGCCCCAGCCGGTCCCGCTTTACATCACCTATCTGACAGCGGTGCCGAGCGGGACGTCGATCGTCTATTTCGACGACTTCTACGGCAAGGACCGGCAGGCCCTCCGGATTGCGGGCCAGGGCTCAAACCGAAACCCGTTCTCACGCCTCTTCGGGTAGGAAGTCCGGCACCGACAGGTACCGCTCGCCGGTGTCGTAGTTGAAGCCGAGGATGCGCTTGTCGGCAGTTGCGCCGGGCTCGGCGAGCTTCTGCGCGATCGCCGCGAGCGTCGCGCCGGAAGACATGCCCACCAGCATGCCCTCCTCGCGGGCGGCTCGACGCGCCATTTCCTTGGCGTCCTCGGGTGTGACCTGGATGACACCGTCGAGCAGGCTGGTGTCCATGATGGCGGGGATGAAACCCGCGCCGATGCCCTGGATCGGGTGCGGCCCCGGCTCGCCGCCGGACAGGACCGGCGACAGCGTCGGCTCGACCGCGAAGACCTTGAGTCCGGGCCATTGGGCTTTCAGCACCTCCGCACAGGCGGTGATGTGTCCGCCGGTCCCGACGCCGGTGACGATAGCGTCAGGCGGGTTGTCGCCGAAGTCGCGCAGGATTTCCTGGGCGGTCGTCCGGCGGTGGACTTCCAGGTTCGCCGGATTCTCGAACTGCTGTGGCATCCAAGATCCGGGCGTCGACGTGACGATTTCCTGCGCCCGCGCGATTGAGCCCTTCATGCCCTTCTCGCGAGGAGTCAGCTCGAACTCGGCGCCATAGGCGAGCATCAGCCGCCGCCGCTCGACGCTCATGCTGTCAGGCATCACCAGGACCAGTCGGTATCCTTTGACCGCCGCGACCATCGCCAGCCCAATGCCAGTGTTGCCGCTGGTCGGTTCGACGATGACGCCGCCGGGCTTCAGCTTCCCCGTGCGCTCGGCATCCTCGACCATCGAGAGCGCAATGCGATCCTTGATCGACCCGCCCGGATTGGCGCGCTCCTGTTTGATCCAAACCTCCGCCCGATCGCCGAACATGCGGTTGATCCGGACGTGCGGCGTGTTGCCGATCGTCTCGAGGATATTGGCGGCTTTCATCCTGCTGTCTCCGTCAGAGGTTGAG
>CBHTSV010000111.1:0-2463 GCA_966095215.1 uncultured Sphingomonas sp.
CGGTGCCGTTCGAAGCGGGCTACATGCGCGGCTCGCCGCAGCGCGAGTTCGCCTTTTTCACCGAGAGCTTCGTCGACGAGCTGGCGCACGCGGCCGGGATGGAGCCGCTGTCGTTCCGGATGTCGATGCTCGGCGGCAACGGGCGCCTTGCACGATGCTTGCAGGGCGCGGCCCGGCTCGCTCAGTGGGATGGCGGCGGACCGGGGAGCACGATGGGGATCGCCGGCTGCTCGGCCTATGGCTCGCATATCGGGCTGGTCGCCACGGCCAACATCGGCGACGATCAGCGGGTCAAGGTTCATCGCCTGGTAGCGGCGGTCGATTGCGGCAGCATCGTGAACCCGGGCATCGTGACTCAACAAATCGAAAGCAATCTCATCTGGGCGCTGGCGCAGGCGACGATGTCTGCGCCCGAGTGGATCGCCGGGATGCCGCGCGCGCGGCCGCTCGGAAGCATTGGCCTGCCGCGGATCGGCGACGTTCCGGAGATCGTCGTCGAAATCATCCCGAGCAGCGCCGCGGCCGGGGGTGTAAGCGGGCTCGGGACGACGGTGCTCGCGCCGGCAGTGGCGAACGCGATTTACGCCGGAAGCAGCAAGCGCCTGCGCTCGCTGCCGTTCGTAGTCGCATGATCGGCGTGCTTCTCATCAACCTCGGCACACCGGATGCGCCGCATGCGAAGGCGGTGCGCCGCTACCTCGCGGAGTTTCTCAGCGATCCGCGGGTCATCGAAATCCCAGCGATCGCCTGGAAGCCGATCCTCCACGGCATCATCCTCCGGACCCGCCCGCGAAAGTCAGCCGAGGCCTACAACCAGATCTGGACCAACGAAGGCTCGCCGCTCCGCGCGATAGCCGAGCGGCAGGCGCATGCATTGCGCAATCGGCTCGAAGGCCGAGCGCGGGTCCATTATGCGATGCGCTACGGCAATCCCGGAATTGCCGCGGCGATCGAAAATATGGTGGGCGAAGGTTGCACGCACATCCTCGCTGCACCGCTATATCCGCAATATTCCGCTGCCACGACGGCGACGGCGAATGATGCCGTGTTCGCGGCGCTTGCGGCGATGCGGGTGCAGCCAGCGCTGCGGACGCTGCCGCCTTACCATTCGGACCCGCTGTACATCGGGGCCCTTGCTGCAAATCTCTCGCGCCAGCTGGAAGTGCTGGATTTCGAGCCCGAGCGCCTGCTGCTCAGCTTCCACGGTATGCCGCAGCGCACACGCGATCTCGGCGATCCCTACTACGGTCAATGCCAGGCAACGGCTCGCCTGCTGTCGGAGCAGCTGAGCATCTCGGCCGATGTCGCCTTCCAGTCGCGCTTTGGCCGCGCCAAATGGTTTGAGCCGGCCACCGATGCGACGCTCGCGGCTTATCCGAAGGGCGGCGTGAAGCGCATCGCCGTCGCCGCGCCAGGCTTCGCTGCGGATTGCATAGAAACGCTGGAAGAACTCGGCATCCGCGGGCGCGATTCCTTTCTCTCTGCCGGCGGGAAGAAGTTCGCTCTGCTCGAATGCCTGAACGATTCAACGGAAGGCATCGCCATGCTCGAACAGCTGATCGAGCGCGAACTTGCAGGCTGGCTGCCCCACGCCTAAGCGCTCGCGACTTACAACAGGAGAGAATCATGGCTCGAGTGGCGATCGTCACCGGCGGAACGCGCGGCATTGGCGAGGCCATCAGCGTTGCGCTCAAGAAAATGGGGATGCAGGTCGCTGCCAACTATGCCGGCAATGAAGAGCGCGCGCGCCAATTCAGCGACCGGACGGGGATTCCGGCCTACAAGTGGGACGTCGCGGATTTCGATGCCTGTCAGGACGGCGTCCGCAAGGTCGAGGAGGAACTCGGGCCTATCGACGTGCTCGTGAACAACGCTGGAATTACCCGCGACGCGACGATGAAGCGCCTGGACCACCAGAAGTGGCAGGACGTCATGGATACGAACCTCGGCGGCTGCTTCAACATGGCCAAGGCGGTGTTCGAAGGCATGACCGGCCGCGGCTACGGACGGATCGTCAACATCGGCTCGATCAACGGGCAGGCCGGACAATATGGCCAGGTCAACTATGCAGCAGCCAAGTCCGGAATCCACGGCTTCACCAAGGCGCTGGCGCAGGAAGGCGCCCGCAGCGGGGTCACCGTGAACGCGATCGCACCCGGCTACATCGACACCGACATGGTTGCCGCCGTGCCCGAGGAGGTGCTCGGCAAGATCGTCGCGCGGATACCCGTCGGCCGGCTGGGCAAGGCCGACGAGATCGCGCGCGGGGTCGCCTTCCTGGTCGACGAGAATGCCGGCTTCATCACCGGCTCGACTCTGTCGATCAACGGCGGCCAGCACATGTATTGATGGCGGACTACGCCCCGCCGCAAAAGCGCTCGGTGCTTATCGCCGGACATCAGACGTCGATCAGCCTCGAACCGATCTTCTGGAGGGCGTTGGAAGCAGCGGCGAAGGAACGCG
>CBHTSV010000112.1:0-1570 GCA_966095215.1 uncultured Sphingomonas sp.
AACTGGCGCGAGCAGGTGCCGGATCTGGCCATCCGCTCGAGCTTCGTCGTCGGCTTCCCCGGCGAGACCGATGAGGACTTCGCCTACCTCCTCGGCTGGCTAGAGGAAGCCCGGCTCGACCGCGTCGGAGCCTTCAAGTTCGAACCCGTCGAAGGCGCTCCCGCCACCTCGATGGACGAGCAGGTCCCCGACGACGTGAAGCAGGAGCGCTACGAAGCCGTGATGGCTCTCTCGGCCCGCATCTCGGCGGAGAAGCTGGCGAACAAGGTCGGCTCAACCCTCGAAGTCCTAATCGACCGCGTAGATCCTCCCCGGAATGGGGAGGGGGACCATGCGCAGCATGGTGGAGGGGTAGACGTTCCCCACCTCGACGCCCCCCATCCGGAGCATCACCCCGGCGTCGGCGCCACCGGCCGTTCCAAGGCCGACGCCCCAGAGATCGACGGAGAGGTCCACCTTCGCGACGCCGGCGGCCTCGCGCCGGGCGACATCGTCAGAGTGCGCATCGAGGATTCAGACGAGCACGACCTTTATGGAGTGCCGCTCTAGCCAAACGGGTTCCTGGGCTTCGCGACGCAGGGGCGCCAAACGAGCCCGTTTTTCCGATCGTCGGCGGCGTCCTCTTCTATCCACCGATCGACTTCGGCCTTGTCGCTCCAGCCCAAGGCCCGCATTTGCTCCGCAAAAACCGACGGACCCCAGACGGAGAATGTGAAGCGGGTCCTATCCAGGTCGTAGAGTGCCTGGATCAGCTCGGTTCGAATCTCGGGCGTCAAACGCGTCGGGAATGCGAGGGCCGTGATCTTGGTTGCTGCATGATCCTCCAGCTCGCGGGTTCGTTGCAGCAAATGGATCTGATCGTAGATTGCCACCAGTTTCCCGAAGCGCTCGCGATCCATGGATGCCAGAGCCCCCGTGGCCAGCGCCGAGTTCCAGGCTGAATCGGTGAAGATGTCGACCGGGCGGTTGTAGACACTGGGCACGACAAGAGGTGCCGCGAAGCGACCGCCGGGGCTTGTCGCGGTCAATGCATTCTCGTCCAGCCCAGGCCATTGGTCGCTGCCTCCGGTCAGGCCAGCCTTCAACAGGTTGGCCCGGTCCAGATGGCACCGGCTGACCGCCTCACGCCAGACGAGGCTTTCGAGCGTGGCGCGAACCTCGTCGTGAATCGCGTCCTCCGCGCTGTGCATGGCAGCGAGTTCACGGCGTTGCTCCACCAACTCCTGCAGCCACAAGGCGATGAGGACGCCGGCGACAACGACGAGGAACTCCATGACCCAGTGGCCGAAGCTCCGCCTCTCGTCGGCCGTCAGTTGTCGCAGCAGTGGCATGGCGCGGTCCCCCGGGAGCGTCTTGTTCCACTTTGCCGTCATGGGCGCAACGGAGCCGCTCGCCCTGTTGCGCGGTCCGTGGCTTCGCTAAGGGCAAGCCATGACCGATTTCGCACCCCTCCTCGCCGCCGACCGCGGGCAGAAAGCCCGCACCATACATCTGGTCGACAAGGACAGCTTCGAAGCCTGGGTGAAGAAACGCCCCGCGGAGGACCGCGCGCTCCTCGAAGCGCATCGGT
>CBHTSV010000113.1:0-5196 GCA_966095215.1 uncultured Sphingomonas sp.
CGTCAAGGACCGCGGCTTCGTCAGCGATATGATCGCTCAGGCGCGCAACGCCGGATGCGGAGCGCTGCTCCTGACCGTCGACCTGGCCGTTCCCGGAACCCGTTACCGCGATTATCGCTCGGGCCTCTCGGGCTCGATCCGCGGCAAAGCGAGTCGCATGCGGCAGGTCCTCGCGCGGCCGGACTGGGCCTGGGACGTGGCCGTGCATGGCCGTCCGCTGACGCTGGGCAATCTCGAGCCGCTGCTCGGCGCCGGAGCCGCGATCGAGGACCTTATGGGCTGGGTCAGCGCGAACTTCGATGCGGGCGTGACCTGGAAAGACGTCGAGTGGGTGCGTGAGCAGTGGAAGGGGCCGCTGATCGTCAAGGGCATACTCGATCCCGACGACGCGCGCGAGGCGGCGGCAAGCGGATCAGATGGGATTGTTGTGTCGAATCACGGCGGGCGGCAGCTTGACGGCGTTTCTTCGACGGCTCGCGCCCTGCCCCGCGTTGCCGATGCCGTCGCCGGCCGCATGCCGGTGCTCGTCGACGGCGGGGTCCGGTCAGGCCTGGACGTGGTGAGGATGCTCGCGCTCGGCGCCGACTTCGTGCTGCTCGGCCGCGCCTGGGCCTACGCGCTCGCAGCGTGCGGCCAGGCCGGGGTAGCCCACGTCCTGAAGCTGATCGATGCGGAAATGCGGGTCGCCATGGCGCTGACCGGCTGCACGAGCATCGACCAGCTTAATGAAGACGTGCTGGACCGCGGCGGCAATCAGGCGACGTTCTGAAAGACCGCTCCGCCCTCGCTGAACAGGCGGTCGACGTCCAGGGCGGTCATGGGTTCGGCGAAGAGGAATCCTTGCACCGATGAACATCCATGGGCGCGCAGCTCCATGAGCTGGGCCGTCTCTTCGACGCCTTCGGCGGTGGTCTCGATGCCCAGGGCGCGCGCGAGCTCGGTGATTGCGCCGACGATCGCACTCGCGCCGTCGCGCGTGAGCAGGTTCTGGATGAAGCTGCGGTCGATCTTCAATTTGTCGAAGGGGAAGCTCTGCAAATAGCTGAGCGAGGAATAGCCCGTGCCGAAATCGTCGAGCGCGATTCGGATGCCGAGCGATCGCAGCGAATGCAGCAGCTTCAGCGTCGCGTCCCCGCCCTCGAGGAAGACAGATTCGGTGATCTCGACCTCGAGACGGCCGGGGGCGAGCCCGCTGTCCGCGAGTCCGCGGAGGATGGTGTCCTGCAAGCCGCCGCGGTGGAACTGGACGGCCGAGACATTGACCCCAACGCGAACGTCGTCGGGCCAGCGTGCGGCTTCGCGGCAGGCTTGGCGTAGGGCCCAGGAGCCGATCGGCACGATGAGACCGGTGTCTTCCGCCACCGGAACGAACTCGGCGGGCGAAATGAGTCCGCGCGTCGGATGCTTCCACCGAAGGAGCGCCTCGAACGAGCAAATCCGGTTCTGCTCGAGATCGAACAATGGCTGGTAATGGAGCTCGAATTCGCCGCGCTCGACGGCGAGCCGAAGGTCGGTCTCCATCTGCCGCCGCAGCTGGGCGCGCTCATTGAGGCTCTGTTCGAAGAAGGCGAAGGTACCGCGCCCTGCTTCCTTGGCGCGATAGAGCGCGAGGTCGGCATTCTTGAGCAGGGTGTCGCCGTTGTCGCCATCCTGTGGAGCGATGGCGATGCCGATGCTGGTCGAAGGAATCAGCTCGTTCCCGTCGATCGTCAGCGGCTGGGCGATCGCTTCGAGGATGCTCCGGGCGAGCCGGTCGATGGCGTCGCGGTCCTCGCCCACCGATTGCAGCACGACGAATTCGTCGCCGCCGAGACGCGCGACGAACTGCCCGCGTGCCGCGTGCGTCAGCCGCTGCCCGGCCGCGACCAGCAGCGCGTCGCCTGCGGGGTGCCCGAGCGTGTCGTTGATCACCTTGAACTGGTCGAGATCGAGGCAATGAAGGGCGAAGAGCCCGCCATTGCCTTCGCTCGCGCGCAGCAGATGATCGAGCTGCTGCTGGAACATGATGCGGTTCGGAAGGCCGGTCAGTGCGTCGTTGAACGCAAGCTGGGTGATGCGCTGCTCGCGTTCGGCGATCTTGCCGACCATGTCGTTGAAGCTCGCGGCGAGCCGCGCGAGCTCGTCGGAGCCGCGCACTGCCACCTGCACATGCTCGCCCGATGCGAGGCGTCCCGCGGCCTCGTCGAGCCGCGCCAGCGGCTTCGTGATCCGCTCGGCCGCGCGCCATGTCGCCAGCGCAACGAGAAGGAGGCCGAGAAGCGTCAGCGCTCCGAGGCCCCACTGGAGCTTGCGCGCATTCTGAAGCGCCTGCTCCTTGGGGTAAGCGAGCAGCAGAATGGCCCTGTTCCCTGATGAGAAGGAAGGAAGCGGCTTGGCGAGCGCGATCGACGTGCCGCCCGCGACCTGCATCTCGAACGCCGCTTTGCCCTTCACATGCTGCTCGGCGAGCGCCGCGCTCGAATGACTTACCTCCGGCATGCTGCCGACGGCTTCGAACCAGCGGTCGCCGCTGTCGGCGAGCACGGCTGCCTGGAGCGGAATTGCGGAGAGCCGCTCGAGCGAGCGCATTTCGTGCCCGTCGAGATCTGCCGCGAAGACTACCCAGCCAATGAGGACCGGCGCCATGATCGGCGCAGCAACGAGCTGGCGCGGACGGCCGGAGAGGACGGCAACACCAGTGACCCGCCCTTCATCCAGGGGCTGCCAAAGGGCCGCCGCTTCCCGCGGAGGGACCGTTCCGTCGATTCCCCACACGCGACCGTCCGCGCCGACAATGAAGGCCGTTTGCACCCGAAGCCGAGCGGCGGCGTTGCGGAGAGCGGATTGGATCGTCGCTCCGTCGCCCGTCGCCACCGCCGCCCGGAAGCCGAAGTCGCGGGCGAGGAGCTGGGCCGCATTCTGAAGCTCGTGCGAGCGCTGCTGCCAAAGGCGGTCGTAAACCGCGCCGCTCGATTGCAGCTGGCTTTCAACCTGGCGCGACGCCGATCCCGAAATGAAGGTCGACAGCGCCGCCGAAACCACCAGCATCGCCACGGCAAACAGCAAGGCGAACTGGACTGTGAGCCTGGTGCTGAGCGACCGGAAGGCGCGCATCGGTCAATAATCCATCGCCATCGCCGCCGGGGGCGAGCGCAGCCGAACCGAGAAGGTCGCCGATCGCTGCGCCGCTCCCACCGCCTGCTGCACCTGGCCCGAAGGCGCGCGGAGGTAAGGATGCCAGACGGTCACCCGACCCGGAGCGCTCGGCGCATCAGCGAAGGCGGCAACGCCCTGCGCATTCGTTCGAGCGGTCCAGGCGCTGTCCGTGACGACGATGAAGGCGCTCATCTGGTCGTGGATGTTGCAGCCGAGCGCCACGACGCCGGGCCTGTCGAAATGGACGGTGCGCGACTGGTCCTTCGCGAACAGCTTCAGCTCGAAGCGCTTCGCCGGCGAGAAGGAATAGACATGGTGCTTGGTCGGGTCGAGGTTCGGGAACGAGACATCGGCGCCCACCGGCACGATCGTCAGAAACGGGTGGAACTGCATATTCTTCTGGGAGACGAGGAAACGGCCGCCAGGGCGCGGCGCACGTGCTGCGCCGCCCGCCGGATAGAGCGTCACGACGGCATCGCGCACCGGGCGCCCGGACGAGTCCACCACGCGAACCGACAGCGGCGCTGCGCTTGCGGAGGCGGACAGAGCCAGTCCGGCCGCGAGAAGCAAGAGTTTCGGCACCATCCGCGAACATTAAGCGAAGGACGGTAAACGCCTCCTGTAACGGAGATGGTTACCAGTGCATTCGGACTTCGGCCTGGAGCTGCGTCTGTCGCTGCCGCGGCTCAAGCCCATAGTCCTCGCGATTCTCGCGCTTGCTCGAGACATGGAGCAGCTCGACCAGTCCCGTGATCGGACCCCATTCCCGCTTCGCCGCGAGCATCGCCGACCAGCCGGTCTCGTCATATTCCTCGTCGACGTCGCTGCCGCGGTTCCGCGTGTCGAAAGCATCGGCGCGGACCGCGACACCGACGGAGCCAAAGGCATGGACGAGCATCGCGAAAGCGGACCGGAAGCGATTGTCCACCCAGCGGCGGCCACTAGCCTCGCGGAAGCCCATCAGGGTCGTGCCCTGCATTGCCTGGGCCTTCAGTTCCGTGTTCGGGCCGAGGTCGGCGACCACGCCGACGTTGTTGAACCGCGTTCGCCAGCCCCATTCGAGCTCGGCGTTCACATATTCCGGATTGGCGCGGTTGTCGTAGCGGAACAGCTCGATCCGGACTGGCGCGGGCAGCGCCCATGCGAGCTTCGCATAATAGCCGGGCCGGTGCGCAAAACCCTTGTGCAGGTTCAGCAGCGGATGAGTGAAAGGCGCCTGGTAGCCTGCGATATCCTCATCGAGGGGCGGCAGCGGCTGGCGGTGGAAGGCGAGTGTCGTCGTGTCATGCAGCGCCCAGCCGCGGAAGGTGAGCAAGGTCCCCGACGTGTCGTTGGCGGCCATAAGTGCGGCGGTCGCACGGAGCTTGTGCCGGCCGAAATCGGTCCCGAAACTCGCTTCGACGGCAACGGGCCGCACTTCTTCCGCGATCCAGCTGTTGATCGCCGACGGGGTGATCGAGTCCGCGACGTGCCAGTCGGCGCCCTCATGCTCGAGACTGACGGACGGCCACATGAGGCCGGCACGAGCCGAAAAGCTGAGCTTCTGGCCGCGCATCGGCTTGAAGCTGAGGTAGGCCTGGCTGAGGCCCGCGTGGGAACGCTCGCCGCCCTGGAGCGACGCGACCACGGTCGCCCCCACCGACCAGGTGAGTTGCGGCTGCCAGACGAGATTGACGTTGCCGAGCTGCGGTTCGAGCTTCCAGTCGCCCGTGTCGCCCGACCGCAGCTTGCCGAAACCGCCGTTGAGCCAGCTCTTCTCGCCATTGACCGCCACGAAACGGACGTCGCCGCTGATGTCGAGCGTATCGGCGGTGAACAACTTCACGTCGGATTGGGCGCTAGCGGGGGTGGCCCAAAGCGCGGCGAGCGCGCAGCCCAGAAGGATCGCGCCTCGGTTACGCAGGCGTCGAGCGACACAGCCCATGAGGGCAGGGTTAAGCGATTAAGGTTAATATTATCGCTAGAGCCTCGCGGATGTCTCCACTCGACATCCGTCGGAGCTTGCCCAATTGCCCATCGCCGGATGGTCAAAGCAGCAAGCTGGTCGGGGAGAGAGGATTC
>CBHTSV010000114.1:0-4286 GCA_966095215.1 uncultured Sphingomonas sp.
CAGCTGCTGCTGCTCGGGACTCCTGGCTTCCTTGCGGAACTCGTCGACGAGATCGACGGAGCGGAGGTACGGTGGGCCCTTGAAGCGCCACTTGGCGACAAAGCGGGACAGCGCGCGGTCGACGGCCGCTTCGCCGAGCCGTTCCTGGAGTAGGTACATCGCGACGGCGCCCTTGCGATAGTGGATGTACTGCTGGTTCTCGACCCGCTCGAGCGGAAGCTCCTCGACCGCTTCGGTCTTGCGGTTGCTGAGATAGGAATCCAGCTCATATTTGAGGAAGCGGCGGATCTTGTCGGGTCCATACAGGTGCTTCATCACCATCAGTGCCGAATATTGGGCGAGCGTTTCGCTGGTCAGAGTCCCGCCCTGCATGTCCGCCCCGATCACCTGGTGCGCCCAATATTGGTGCGCCATCTCGTGCGCGACCACGTAGGTCGTCCAGTCGATCTTGTCAGGATCACTGGTATCGGCGTTGAAGCCGATCGATTCCGAATAAGGCATGGTGCCGGCAAAGGCCTGGGCGAAGCTGTTGTAGCCCGGGAATTCGACGATCCGCGCATAGTTGAACTGATAGGGTCCGAAGTGCGCCCGGTAATAATCGAGCGCTGCGCCCATTGCGTTCAGCATCTTGGGCACGTTCCAATCGTGCCCGCGGTGATAATAGACCGACAGGCGGATCCCGTTGTGCTCGCGGCTGGCGAGCCTGTAGTCTGCGGACTGGATCGAGAAAAAGTACAGGATCGGTGACGTGCTGACGAAGTGCGCGGTGCGTCGTCCGTCCTTCGTCACGTCGGACACCCGGCTGCCGGGAGCGATCGGAGTCTGGCCCGCATCCGTCGTCAGCGTGATGTCGGACGTCACCCAGTCGGCGTCGACATAGTTGGAGCGCGTCGCGCTCATGTCCTCGAGCTTCGCCGGGCGCAGCTCGGGCGGAAGCCCCTGCCGCCGCCGCTTGGTGCGGTCGCTGAGCAAGCCAGTGCGGCTCATCCCGACGATCGGGGCGAAGTCGAAATTGTTGGCGAAGGTACCGTTCTCGATGACGTCGGTCGCCGGCTGGGATGCCCGGAACCCGCGGCGCCACAGCTGCGAGTGGAAGGCGAGGGTCGTCGCCTGGCCCGGCTCGAGCGGCTTGTCGAACCGGTAGATGCGATAGTGGAACCTCTTGTCGTCCGACACCAGGCGAGCCCCGGCAAGTTCGAGCTTGTCGAACACGGTGTCCTGGTCGCCCTGGCGGATGTGAACGTCGCGGATCGGCACGTTCGTGTCGTTCCTCAGCGCGTACACGCCGGTCGTCTCCAGCCGCCGTTCCTTGGGGAATAGCTTGAGGTCGAGCGTCACCCTGGTGACGGTCGGGCGCGGCAAGTTCTCGTACTTGAGGTACTTCTTCTCATAGTCCGCCTGATATTTCTCGACGTCGTCGGACGTGACGTAGCGGTTGAGCACCTTGATGTTGTGGTAGGCATAGGCGCCGGTCGCAGCCATTCCGAGAGCCGCCGCGCCGGCGATCGCCAACGGCGCGGCGTGCGCGTGGCGCATTCGCCTGAAGCGCACACCCAGCCCGAGATCGGTTCCGCGCGGCCAAAGCAGATGCGCCAGCACCGCGAGAATGATCGCGCAGAAGCTCCAGTAGAGGTGCAACCATGCCGCACCCTTCCAGAAGCTGCCCGCGCCATTGAAATCGCTGAGCGGCACCGGCGGCGAGTCGGGGTAGGTGTAGAGCGGGTTCGAATAGCCCATGTTCGAGAGGAAGATCGTCGCGACGAACCAGACGAACATGATTCCCCAGCCGACAAATTTGTTGGGGCTGAGCACCTGGACGACGACGGCGAGCACCGCGATCTGCAGCGCCGTGACGGCGGCGGGGATGATGAACCAGGCAAGATATTCCGGGACCCCGAATTCAACCGCGCCTCTGATCAGCTGAAAGAAGAGTCCCGTCAGCATCGCCGCGACGTTGACGGCGAGCAGCACCAGGAAGATCGCGAGGATCTTCGGGACGGTCATCACCCAGCTCGGCACCGGCGTCGAATCGATGATCTCGTTGATCTTGCGGTCGCGCTCGCGCCAGACGAGCTCGCCGCCGTAGAAAACGGCGATCATCAGCAGGAAGATCGAAGAGCCGTTCCTGACGGTATCGATCGTCTTTGCGACGGTAGGATGGTCCGACGTTCCGAAAGTCGAATTCGCGATGAACAGGAACAGCGCGGTGAAGCCGACCGACAGCAGGGTCAGGATGATCAGACCCGGGCTGGTGAGAACTTGCCGCGTCTCGACGCGCAGCCGGGTCGTGAACTGCGTCGCTGCCGATGGCCGCGAATCCCGCGCGACGACCGCCTCGCCGCCAAGCCGGACGGGCGCTGTTGCGGTCCGCGCTTCACGCGCCTGCCGCCTGGCAAGTTTCCTCAACCGGCGCCGCGACGGCGCGCGTTCGGTCATCGTAAAGCGCCAAATCGTGAAGGCGAGGAAGAGCAGGGCGAGGGCAGCGGCCCAGATGCGGTTGAACAGCATCACGCCCGAAAGCTCGATCAGGCGCGTGTTCATCTCCGCCTGCGTCCAGTAACGTGTCACCTCCGACATGGCGCCGGTGCCGAGCGGCTCCCACTTGGCGAATATCTCGCGATATTCGATCTTCCGGCCGACCGTGCTGTTCGTGAGGAGATAGCCCATCACCAGGGTGATCGCGCCGATATAGGCGGCCATCATCGATCGCAGCACTGTCGCGAGCGCGAACAGGATGGCGCTCATGAGAAAGATGTTGGGGATCGCGAAGAGCGCGAAGTTCCAGGCGTAATAGCTGAGCTTCTGAGGGCCGACCGTCTCCGGGTCGACCCATGGCATCATCGACCCCGCTGCCATTCCGAGCGGAAGCGCGAGATAACCTAGCCAGGCGATGACTAGGCCCCCGAGGAATCGGCCGATGACGATCTGCCGTGCGGTGACCGACGTCGCCCGGACGATCGGTGCGAAGCCGCTATTATCGTCGCGGACGATAGCGTTGGCGACGAATGCGGTGATCACGAACAGATAGAAGGTCGTGAAGACCGAAGTGGCGACGGCGATGGCGTAGGGCGAATTCTCGTGAACTGCGCCGGGCGTGCCGATGCTGACATTTTCGCTCGCCGTGATCCCGAAGCCCATCAGGAAGAAGATCGCCAGAGCGACCCAGAAGACCGGGTTGCGGAGCTGGTAGCGGATTTCGAACCGCGTGATTCCAAGCAGCATCGACGGGCTCCCGCTCAGGCCGCGCGGCGGAGGTTCGACAGGGTCGAGAAATAGACGTCCTCTAGACCGCCCTCGACGGCCTCGAAGCCCTGCGGCTGAGTGCCGGAGAGGACGTGGACGATCGTGTTCCCGGCAAAGAGCCGGGTCGAGATCACCTCATATTTCGACTGGTAATCTTCCAGCTCCTCGTGGCGGATCGCCTTCTTCCACACCTTGCCGCGCGTCGAGGCGATGAGGTCGCCCGGCTTGCCCTGAAGCTGCACCCGGCCGTTGGCGAGCACCGCCATCAACGGGCAGAGATCGGCGACGTCGTCGACGATGTGGGTCGAGAGGATGACGACGACATTGTCGCCGATGCCGGCGAGCAGGTTGAGGAAGCGGTTGCGCTCCTCGGGGTCGAGCCCGGCGGTGGGCTCGTCGACGATGATCAGCTCGGGGTTGCCGATCAGCGCCTGGGCGATCCCGAAGCGCTGCCGCATGCCGCCGGAGAATCCCGCGATCGACTTGTTGCGCACGGCCCAGAGATGGGTCTGATTGAGCAAAGTCTCGACCACGGCCTTGCGGTCGGACTTGGACGTGATGCCCTTCATCACCGCCAGCTGGTCGAGCATCGCGTAGGCGGAGACTCGCGGATAGACTCCGAAGTCTTGCGGCAGGTAGCCGAGCGTGCGCCGCAGCCGCTGCGGCTCGGCGAGCACGTCGATGTCGCCGAACCTGATCGACCCGGCGGTCGGCTGCTGGAGCGTCGCGACCGTCCGCATCAGCGTCGACTTGCCCGCGCCATTGGGTCCAAGCAGGCCGAACATGCCGCGAGGGATGGACAGGCTGACGTCATCGAGCGCAACCGTGCCGTTGGCGTAAGTATGTGAGAGATTGGCGATTTCGAGCATGGACCCCCCTTTGGCAGCTATGCCTAAGCGAGCCGCCGGGGAACGGCAAACGCCCGTTCGACCAACGGACAAACGGCTGTCGGGCGGCCGACTTTTTTGCGGCATAGTGGAGCGGGAGCGCCTTCCGACTCGCTTCAATCCCTGTTAAACGCGCCGCGCTTAACTCAGGGGGCT
>CBHTSV010000115.1:0-2737 GCA_966095215.1 uncultured Sphingomonas sp.
GTTCAGGAGCTCGACCTTGCCGTGGAATGCGGCCGCGAGCACTGGGACGGCACGAAGCTGGTGCGCCTGGCAGCGCTGCGCAAAGGCGAGCTTGTCGTCGAGCGGCGACGATGCGCCGGTTTTCTCTCGCAGCAACGGGTAAATCCCGCGCTTCGTTTCGAAGCGATTGAGAAATGCGCGGCTGCCGCAGCGGCCGTCGTGCAACTCGAACATGTAGTACCACGGCGGGAGAATTCCTGCGGAGAAATAGGCGCGCAGCTGCTCGGTGAGCTGCCTCGCGCGCGACTTGCCGCAGCGGCTTCGGACGATGCCGCCATTCACCCAGAGGAACCATGTCACCGCCGCGGCCAGCCCCACCGGCCAGATCAAAGTGGCAAGCAGCAGCTCGGTCAGATCGACCAGGTCTTCGGGCTTCCAAAAATGGGCGGAGTAAGCCGCGCGCAAATCAGCCGCAGGCTCGCCGAGCTTGCCGGAAAACAGCGCGCCGACTGCGACCGGCAGCCCGGCGACGCGGTAAACTACCCACTCCGCGTGGCGCAGCGCCCAGCGGCCTGCTCTACCCGGCACTCTCGTCTCCCACGCGCGCGGAACGCACGACCACAGCCGTAGTCGCGAAGACTCAAGCAGATTAGTAACGGCAGTCGGCGCTCAGACCCGCGGGATCAGCGCCTGATCGCGAAGGCCTCGCCAGATACGCAGGGCCTGGACGGTTTCGAACACGTCATGGACTCGGACGATCTGCGCGCCCTGCTCCGCTGCCTTGAGCGCGAAGGCGAGGCTTCCGCCCAGGCGCCTTTCCGTGGGCGCCTCGCCCGAAAGCGCGCCAATCGTGCGCTTGCGGCTGGCACCGACGACGAGCGGCACGCCGAGCGAATGGAAGAGCGCAAGCCCGTTCATCAGCTCCAGATTGTGGCTGACGTTTTTCCCGAAGCCGAATCCCGGATCGACGAGGATTTTCTCGCGCCCGATGCCGGCCGCCTCGGCGGCGCCGATCCGCTCCTCGAGCCAGAGATAAATCTCGACGAGCACATCATCGTAGCGTGGATCGTCCTGCATCGTCTCCGGCGCGCCCTGGTGATGCATCAGAACGACCGGAACGCCTGCTGCTGCGATCACGCCGGCCGAGCGGTCGTCGTAGGTCAGCGCCGACACGTCGTTGATCATTCGCGCTCCTGCCTCGAGCGCGGCCGTCATTACCTCCGACTTCCGCGTGTCTGCAGAGACCGCTGCGCCACCCGCCGCGAGCTGGCGGATGACTGGCAGGATCCGCTCGATCTCGTCGCCTTCCCACACGAGCTTCGCGCCGGGCCGCGTGGATTCGCCGCCGACATCGATGATCGCAGCGCCCTGCCTGGCCATGTCGTGGCCGGCTTCGGCCGCGGCCGCGGCGTCGGCGAATTGGCCTCCATCCGAGAAGCTGTCGGGCGTCGCGTTGACGATGCCCATCGCCTGCGGCTGATCGAGGCGGACCGTCCGCTCGCCAAGCTGCAGCGCCGGCCGCGGCGAGGTCAGCGCTTTCCACTGAGCGGCCATGTCATCATCGAAGCGGTTTTCGATGCCTTCGACCGGTGCGAGCTCTGCTGAAACGCGCTTGTGCCTGTCGACCCCGATCAGCTCGACCGAGGCGAACCAGTTCAGCCCGCCCGCGAGCCGCGCGACCTTGCCGTCATGACCGAAGGGCGAATCGACGAAACCGGTC
The DNA here is from genome assembly GCA_966095215.1 of uncultured Sphingomonas sp. Taxonomy (GTDB): domain Bacteria; phylum Pseudomonadota; class Alphaproteobacteria; order Sphingomonadales; family Sphingomonadaceae; genus Sphingomicrobium. The sequence continues at coordinate 1,700 of CBHTSV010000115.1, forward strand.
GGGCGAAGGAGCGTGCGCATGCGTGCGGGCTAGATGCCGAGGCCCTGAACCGGCTCGCCCACCGGGGCGGAGGCGACCTTCGGTGCCCGAGCATCGAGCGCGCTGCGCCAGGCCGCCGTGTCCGACCCGATACTCATCTGCGGATTGGAGGGTTCAAGCCCCGCCTGTCCCTCGGCAGCGGCAATCAGCGCCTTCGCCCGCTGGAACTGGACGTCGAGCGGCAACGGCTGGCGGAAGGCGTGATTGATCAGCGCCGTGCCGAACAGGGTCCAGTCGTTCCCCGCCTCGCAGCCGAAAGACGGGCGATCTTCGGCGGCCGCCGTGACGACGACAGTGCCTGCACTCCGGAGGGCAGGCACGAACTGGCCGGAGTAGCAGGCCTGCAGGATCAGCAGCCGATTCTTGAAGCCAAGCGGATCGAGGAGCTCCGCGAGCCGCGCCGGCGTGACAAGGCCGCCGCCCCGCTCCCTATCCCTGTAGACAATCCCCGTACCCGGTTCGCCGTGGCTCGTGCTGTAGAGGACGAGCACGTCTTCATTGCGATCCATCACTTCGGCGACACGCGCGAGCGCGAGTGCCAGCGTGTGCGGTGATCCGGGTGCGTCCGCCTTCCGCTCCCCCTCGTCGTTCGCGAGGACGATCGTCCGCCCGGCGGCATCGAAGCGGCTGGCGAGCACCCGTCCCGTCTCCCGCGCCTCGCGGCTGAAGACGGGATCGCCGTCGAGTGCGACGACAATGACATAGGCGTCGACGACGCCGGGTCGCTGCGGCTGAAGCGCGTTGAGGGCGGCGTTGATGCGGCGGTGCTCGGCGAGCTGCTGGGCGGCCGGCTCCGGCAGCGCGGCATAGTCCGGGCGCACCGGCGCGCTCGCGGCGGGCGCTGCGAAAATCGCCAGTGCCGTCAGGAATTGGAAAGCTGCTCGCCGGATCACTGCGCGAGTTTCAACAGCGCCTGCGGTTCAAAGCAAGAGCTAAGCGGAAGCGGCGAGATGCTGCTGGCGGACGGCATCCAACGGCTGGAGCGCGGCGCCGTCCTCG
>CBHTSV010000116.1:0-3711 GCA_966095215.1 uncultured Sphingomonas sp.
GGAAGTGTCGGCGAAAGCGTCGAGGGTCAGGTGGGCAAGCGGCTCGGCGGCGAGGTCGCGATAAATGACCTCCTCGCCCCAGTTCAGGCCCTGAAGCTGCTCGACGACGCGCGAGCTGATCGCGCGGCTGGCGCTGTTCTCGCCATTGATGCTGCTGTCGATATGCAGAGTGGTCACTATTGCCTCCTTGGTATGGATTTGTTACCGAGGCACCCTAAATAACCGCCAGCGAATCGCCCGCAAGAACGCACTTTATTGTGGCGGGCGAACACATTTGTTGAATGGGAACATCGAGGTAACCGGACCATGAGAGACCCGACCAGCCCCGTGTGCCGCACCATCAGCACCCTGCTGTCGCGCATCGGCGACAAGTGGACCGTGCTCGTCGTCCAGACGCTGGGAAGCGGCTCGAAGCGCTTCAACGAGCTGAGGCGCGAGATCCCGAGCGTGTCGCAGCGGATGCTGACCCTCACCCTGCGCAATCTCGAGCGCGACGGGCTGGTCAGCCGGACGGTCACTCCGACGATCCCGCCGCGGGTAGATTATGAGCTCACCGAGCTCGGCCAATCGCTGCAAAAGCCAATCTGCGGCCTCGCCACCTGGGCGCTCGACAATGTCGAAGCGATCCACGCGGCGCAGGCGCGTTTCGACGCGGAGGTGGACAAGGCTGCGGCGTGAGCATCGACTAACATCCGCTTTCGACCCATTGCGGAGGTTAGAGCTTTGCCAGGTTATTGAGCCTCACCGCTTCTTTCTTGCAGTCGTACTTGAGACCCGGGTCGGAACAGAAGTCGGGCCAGTTTCCCGATTTCTGCCAGTAGCTCATGAGCCCGAGGCTTTTGGCTACCACCATGAAACGCTGGTCGCTGCGCGCGTTCGCGAGCCAAGGACGGAAAAGGATGTAGGTGCCATTCTTTGTCGTCGTTCCGAGGTGTGTCGTGGCGAGCAACTCATAGAACTCATTGACGCGATTCAGCTCCCCCAACGCCTGAATGCGAAAGGCCAGACGGTTGTCGTCATTCCGATTCCTCATCACCACCTCGACGAAACGCGACACGTTTGAATCAGTGGGGTTCTTTCGTGCGGCGACATACAGCATCTCCTCAGGTCCTTGGGGTTCGCCGGACTCACGCATCACTTTCTCGAAATCACCGTACCTGAATTCAATAGTCCCCTCGGCGTACCTGATGGTTTCAGTACCCGGCCACAGCTGCTTCGCACGCGCAAGTTCGGCTCGAGCCTCGTCAACGTGTCCTGCGAAGGCCAGTGCCCTGATCAGGTATTTCCGGGTAACAGGGGAGAGAGGGTCAAGCTCGGCCGCGCGCTGAAAGTCATCCAGCGAATCTGCGACCCGCCCGACAGATACCATCATCATTGCGTGATCCATGAGCACTCGTGGATTGTCGGGGTCCTGCGACTTTGCCTTGTCCAGCAGCGCGACTCCGTCTGAATAACTCAGATTGGGAGTGGCCGTAACTTCGGCGGCGGTAGCCTCCGCCATGTCAGGAAAGAGCTGGCGTGCCTGTCTGATGTCATGGCGGAGCGCGCGCAACGTTTCCCTGGCGCCGTTGGCGTTTTCCGGGAGAGTCGCCGCATTCTCTTCCGCCAACAACAATTGTGCCCAGGCGGGCCGGAAGTTGGGCGCCGCCTCCGTCACCTGGCGCAGCGGCTTGATTAAGGAGCGCGTATCCCAGTCCGTGTCCGCGCCGGCAGCGCAGGCGTCGAGAAAGGCTTGGCGCATGTCGCTCTGAAGGCGACCATATTTGCCCGATGATTCCTGAAGAGCGCAGCGCAGGACGCCTGCTGCATTGAAGGCAATCTGCTGCCGTCGATCGGCTTCGTTGGTCTTCGGATCATCGAATTGCTTCGACCAGAGCACCTCATCCTTGGAATCGGACAGGATCAGGCTGGCTCGGCCGCCGTCAGCCGAAGCGGTCGTTTTAAAGACCAGATTTGGCTTGCCGGATGTCCCGGAGCCCGCATACCCCAATCGCAACGAGCGGGAAAGGACAGAACGAAGGGCGCCTAGCTGAACGACGAGGTCGCGCGCGAGGGCTTGCGACGACGCACTGTGGTCAGAAGCGCGCACCGCGACGACCGCAGGTTCCGCCCGATTCCAAGGCTGCCAGAAAGCGACGGATGCGCCGATAACCACAATGAGCATCGCGATAGCGGCGCCGACGAACCATCCTTGCCGCAGGTTTATCTTGGGCCCGATCGGCACGGGGGGCGTCGGCTTCGAATCTGCCTCGGCCCTGGCCGGCTCGAAGGCATCCACCGCGGCGAGGAGCGTCTGAAACTCTCGGAACTTGCTGCGGCCCTTCCAGCCCGAGAAATGGATCGTCTGGAATTGGCGGAAGCCCATCGGCGGCGAAGAGCCGTCCAACGACAACGGAATTAGCCGCCCACTGTCTCGCCCGGCAGTCGCCTCGTCTTTGACCCACGCTGATTCAATCGACTGTTTCGACCAGAGGACGACAACGGCGTCGGCCGCCCTCAGCGCTTCCTCGATGACTTTGCCGAATTGCGCTCCGCCGCGCACATGCAGGTCCCACCAGACGGAATGACCTGCCTTTTCCAGCGCCAACGCTATCCGTCGCGCTTTATCGCTGTCGTCGTGATCATAGCTCAAGAACACGCTGGCCATGAGCAGCCCCTCGTTACGCCAAGGCTGCGCCAAAACGCATGCACGCACAAGCTTGGCCGAAATGCCAAGGCCCTTGTGATTCCGCTCAAGGCTAACGTCCGCTTTCCCCCTGCATCTCGCTCCGCTAGTCCACTGCGATGCTCAAGCCCGTGACCGCCGACATCGAGGCGCTGAAGATCCTGGACGAGCGGCTACGTTGGCTCAGCGCCTGGACGATCCACCATGCTAACCACGTCCGCGAAAATGCGGACGGGCTGAAGGTCGGCGGGCACCAGGCGAGCTGCGCGTCGATGACGGCGATCATGGCGGCGCTCTATTTCCATGCGCTTGGGCCGAACGATCGCGTGGCGGTGAAACCGCATGCGGGGCCGGTACTTCACGCCATCCACTATCTGCTCGGGAGCCAGAGCCGGGAGGCGCTGGAGAATTTCCGCGGCTTCGGTGGCGCGCAAAGCTATCCGAGCCGGACGAAGGACAAGATTCCGGTCGATTTCTCGACGGGCTCGGTGGGCTTGGGAGTCGCGATCACTCTCTTCGCGAGCCTGGTACAGGATTACCTGACTGCTCACGGCCGGATGGAGGAGGAGGACCGCGGGCGTTTTATCGCGCTGATCGGCGATGCCGAGCTCGACGAGGGCAATATCTACGAGGCGATCATCGAGGGCGCGAAACACGACGTCCGCAACCTCTGGTGGATCGTCGACTACAACCGCCAGAGCCTCGACGCGACGAGCGCGGACCGCATGTTCGAGCGGTTCGACGAGATATTCCGGAGCTGCGGCTGGCGCGTGGTGGAGTTGCGGTACGGGAAGCGGCTGCAGGTTGCGCTGGACAAGCATCCGGCGCTCAGGAGCTGGTTTGAGGAGCTGTCGAACGCGGAGCTGTCGGCGCTCCATTACCAGGGCGGCGCGGCGTGGCGGAACCGGATTGAGGCGGAGTTGGGCAAGAAAGCTTCGGCGTTCCTCAAGGAGCATGACGACGCTGCGCTGGCGAGCCTGTTCACGGACCTCGGCGGTCATTGCATGGAGACGTTGGTCGAGGCGTTCGATGCGGCGCAGGACGAC
>CBHTSV010000117.1:0-2691 GCA_966095215.1 uncultured Sphingomonas sp.
GGCAGCACGCAGATCGACGTACGGCGGTCCTTGGCCTTGGTCGGCTGCTTAACGTCATTCTTCGGCTGCGCGTCACCGCACTTCTGCGCCAGCGCCGTGACCAGCGCCTTCAGCGGCGGCTCGTCATCCGTTCCGCCCCAGCTGCTGAAATCGATCGACTGGAATTGCCGGAAACCCAGCGGCGGCTTGTCGGCCCCCATGATGACCGGGACGAGCCTGCCGGAATCGCGGCCCTCCGCGGCTTCGTCCTGCACCCAGGGAGAATCGACCGCCGTCTTCGACCACAGCACGACGACCGCGTCTGCGGCCTTGAGCTCCTTGTCGATCTCGGAAGCGAAATGGGAACCGCCCTGGATGTCGTGGTCCCACCAGACGGAGTGCCCCGCCCGCCCGACGCAGGCCGCCAATTGCTTGGCAACGCCGACATCCTCACGGGCATAGCTTAGAAAGACCCGCCCCACCGGTCCTCCCTCTCCAGGAAGACTCGCTTGTGCGCCCAACGAGCGCTGCGTTGCAAGAGATTGATGTTAACGCAAAATAAAAAATGGCACGAAGCCGGCCGCGAGTCCCGCATCGCGTTCGGCGGCATTTGTACGTAAGATGCGGGGCCAGGGGGCCTGTTCGATGTGGGACGTCTTCGTTTCCTACAAGGCGGAAGACCGGTCGCGTGTCGAGCCGCTCGTCGACGCGCTGGAAGGCGAAGGCCTGTCCGTCTGGTGGGACGCGCGAGTGAGCGGCGGCGAGGCCTGGCGGGAAGCGATTACCGAGCATCTCGAAGCCGCACGCTGCGTCATCGTCATCTGGAGCAAGCGCTCCACTGCGCCCGAAGGCCGCTTCGTCCGCGACGAAGCGAGCCGGGCGCAACAGCGCAACACCTATCTCCCGATCACGATCGACAAGGTGCAGCCCCCACTCGGCTTCGGCGAAATGCAGGCGCTTTCGCTCACCGGCTGGAAGGGCAGCCCGACCGATCCCCACTATCGCGCGGTCAGCGCCTGCGTGCACTCCATGCTCGGGCGCACCGCCCCTGAGACGAAGAACGTGCACAGCGAAGCGCCACGGCTCAGCCGGCGCGCCGCTCTCGCCGCCGCCGGCGGCACCGTGGTCGTCGCCGCTGCGGGTGCCGGCGGATGGCTGCTGCTCCGTCCCTCCGGCGCAAAGGCCAACACCATCGCCGTCCTGCCCTTCGCCAATCTCAGCGGCGATCCGTCGGACAGCTATTTTTCCGACGGGATTGCCGAGGAAGTCCGAAGCGCGCTCGCTGCAATCGCCGGTGTCGAAGTGGTGGCCCGCACCTCGTCGGAGATGCTCCGGAACGCCGATGCGATTACCGCCGCGCGGCGCCTCAGCGTCGCCAACGTCGTGACGGGCAGCGTCCGCCGCTCATCCTCGACCGTCCGGGTCAGCGCCCAGCTCGTCAATGGCAGCAACGGGCTCGAGCGCTGGTCGCAGACCTTCGACCGCCCGCTCGGCGACGTCTTGCAGATTCAGTCGGACATCGCGGTCAACGTCGCGCGGGCGCTGAGCATCCAGCTGAACGCCGCGGCGACGAACCGCCTCTCGCTCGGCGGGACCAGCAACCCGCAAGCGCAGGATTTGCTTCTCCAGGCAAATGCCCTCGATGGCGACGACAGCAACGAGGGCATGCTCCGGCGAATCTCCTTGTTCGATCGAGCGACACAGCTGGACCCGAACTATGCGCAAGCTCACGCAAACAAGGGACTGACCGAGACCTTGTGGGCCAATGCGTGGGCTCCAAGCAACGACGAGAAATTTCGCACCGATGCAGAGGCGCTGCAGTCGATCAGGCGCGCCATTGCGATCGCTCCAGCCATGCCGCTGGGCTATTCCGCGCTTGGTCTCGTCTATTTCAATCAGCTGAAGTTGAAGCAGGCTTTGGAAGCGCTGAGCCGATCGGTCGAGCTCGCCGGTGCGGACACCCTTGCCTACCTGAACTACTCGGTCATCCTTTGCCGGCTCCGCCGCCAAAGCGAGGCAGAGGCCGTGGGTGAGCGCGCAATCAGCCTCGATCCTCTCAATCCCGTCGCCTGGCAGCTCAAGACATGGAACCTCTTTCTGGGTCGCCGCTACGCTGAATCGATCGAGGCGGCCCGTCAGACACTCAGCCTTGCCCCGCAAAATCTCCGCGCCAGAGCGCTGCTTGCTTGGGATCTGCTCTTCCTAGCCCGCACGGACGAGGCCGTGAGCGAGCTGCAACGCCTGCCCGCGGATGATTACCGCAGGCTGGTCGCCGAAGGAGCCATCGCTGCCCGTTCGAACCGTCGTGAAGACGCGCTGCGCGCCATCGATGCGCTTCAGAAACGGTATGGCGAAACGGTCCACTACCAGTTCGCGGAAGTTTACGCGCAGCTCGGCGATACCGACAAAGCCATAGAGGCGCTGCAAGGTGCCTGGTCGGCCCAGGATTCGGGGCTCGCGACGATGCAGGTGGATCCGTTTCTCGATCCGGTTCGAAACGATCCCCGCTTCGCGGCCATCCAGCGCCGCCTCTTCGGCTAAGCAAAAGGGCCGGAGGATCGCTCCCCCAGCCCTTCGCTTGTCCAATGCTGTTCCGCGCTTAGCGGCGGTCGCCCATGAACCGAAGCAGGAACAGGAACATGTTGATGAAGTCGATGTAGAGGTTCAGCGCCCCGAGGATCGCCGTCTTGGCGAGGGCCTCGCCCTGTCCCG
>CBHTSV010000118.1:0-7164 GCA_966095215.1 uncultured Sphingomonas sp.
ATGCCGATGCAGGGCGACCCGAAGGTCCTCGAGCTGCTCAATGAAGCTCTGAAGAACGAGCTCACCGCCACCAATCAATATTGGCTGCATTATCGGCTGCTCGACAATTGGGGCGTGCACAAGCTGGCCGAGTTCGAGCGCTCGGAATCGATCGACGAGATGAAGCATGCCGACCGGCTCGCCGAGCGCATCCTGTTCCTCGACGGACTTCCCAATTTCCAGGCGCTCGGCCGGCTTCATGTCGGCGAGAATGTCGAGGAAATATTACGTGCGGACATGGAACTCGAGCTGGAGGCTTTGGGCCAACTAAAGGGCGCGATCGCCCATTGCGAGAAGGTGCGCGACTATGTCTCGCGCGACCTCTTTTCCGAAATCCTCGAAAATGAGGAGCAGCACGTCGACACGCTCGAGCAGCAGTTCGAGATGATCGCCCGAATGGGCATCCAGAATTACGTGCAGCTCCAGTCGGAAGCCGCCGAAGACAGCTAAATCCGCCCGAACCCTTGGTTCGTCGCCTTGCGGCCGAACGCGGCCGGCGAGGTCCGCGTCATGAGCGGGTTGGTCGCCTTGTCGAATTGGCAAACCGTCTCGTTGAACAGCCGCCGGAGCTCGACGACTTGCGGCACCAGCTCATCGGGAAAGCGATGAGTCTCGACGCACAGCCGCGCCGTCGACTCGATCAGCTCGGCGATCTTCGCGAGCGGCTCGGCACCGAGCTGGCGCGATTCGCCCTTGATGGTGTGCGCCGGGATGACGAGCGCGGTCGTATTCTCCTCGCGCATCGCCTGCTCGATCTGAGCAATCGATTTCTCGCCATCCTCGCGGAAATAGCCGAGGATGCGGATGAAGCCCGGCCCGAGCTCGGACCGGTACTTCTCGAAATGCGCCCAGTCGATGATATCCGGCAACGCGTCGTCCAATGCCCTATCCCGTCCCCGATATGTCGAGACATGGTCCCACAGTGGGCGTGGTACGGCGAAAAGGGTAAAATTTGGCTTAGCGACGGGCTCGGTCGAATGGATTGCTGCGCCCGCGAAAATCGAGGCGGAGCGGCACGGCGCCGAGCTTAAGGTCGCGCCGCATCGCGTTAAGGAGATAGCGCCGGTAGCTGTCCGGAAGCTCCTCGAGGCGGTTGCCGAAGACCACGAAGCTCGGCGGGCGAGACTTCACTTGGGTGATGTAGCGCAACTTGATCCGCTTGCCCTTGGGCGCCGGCGGCGGGTTCGCCTCGATCGCGTGCTCGAACCAGCGGTTGAGCTCGCCGGTGGGCACGCGCTTGCCCCACGCCTCTCGCAACTCGAACGCGACCTGAAGGACCGTGTCGATGCCCTTCCCCGTCTTCGCCGAGACGGTGAGCAGCGGCACGTCCCTGAGCTGCGACAGGCCTTCTGCCAGCGCCGCCTTGACGCCGTTGAACAGCGCGGAGGCGTTCTCCGCCACGTCCCATTTATTGAGCACGATGATCAAGGCGCGGCCCTCTTCGATCACCTGGCTGGCAATGCGGAGATCCTGTGACTCGAGACCCCTGGTGGCATCGAGGAGAAGGACCACCACCTCGGCATAATCGATCGCACGCTTGGTATCGGCCGCGGAGAGCCGCTCCAGCTTGTCCTCGACCTTCGCCCGTTTCCTTAGGCCAGCCGTGTCGACCAGCCGCACCGGATGGCCGTTCCATTCCCAGTCGAGACTGATGGAGTCGCGGGTGATTCCGGCCTCCGGACCGGTGATCATCCGCTCCTGACCGATCATCCGATTGACGAGCGTGGACTTGCCCGCGTTCGGCCGCCCGACGACCGCGAGATGCAACGGCGCGTGTTCCGCGGCCGCCTCGTCGTCACTCTCGAAATGCTCGTGTTCGACATGCGGGCGGAGCGCCTCGAACAGGTCGGCGACACCCTCGCCATGCTCGGCGCTGATCGCCACCGGCTCACCCAGGCCAAGGCGGTAGGCGTCGAGAATGCCAGCCTCGGCGGCGCGCCCCTCCGCCTTATTGGCGACGACGATGACCGGCGTGGTCTCGACGCGCAGCCAGCGGCCGATCTCCTCGTCCAGCGGGCTTACGCCCTCCCGCGCGTCGATCAAGAATAACGCTGCGTCGGCATCGCGCACCGCAGCCTCGGTCTGCTTGCGCATCCGGCCGGGAAGGCTCGCCGCTTCCTCATCCTCGAAACCGGCAGTGTCGATCAGGCGGAAGCCCAGCCCGAGCAGCTTCGCCTCGGCCTCGCGCCGGTCGCGGGTGACTCCGGGCTGGTCGTGCACCAGCGCCAGCTTCTTCCCGACGAGCCGGTTGAACAGGGTCGATTTGCCGACGTTCGGCCGGCCGACGATGGCGACAGTAGGAAGGGGCATGGGGATGGCGTTAGCGCATCAAGTTCCTCCCTGCGAGCGCAGCTCGTGGGGAGGGGAACCATGCGGAGCATGGTGGAGGGGTAAGTATGCCGCGCTGGACCCCTCCACCATTCACTCTGCGGTGAATGGTTCCCCTCCCCGCCCTTTCGCCAGGGAGGAATGATTTAGCGGAACGCGTGAAGCCGGGCGTCGTCGTCGAGGATGTAGAGCGTCGAATTCGCCACAACCGGAGGCAGACTGATTCCCGCCTTGATCTGCGTCTGGCTCTGGAACGAGCCGGTCGCCGGATCGACGTTGATGATCGCGCCGTTGGAGGCAGTGACGATCAGGCGATTACCGGCAAGCACCGGACCGGAATATTCGATCTCGCCCCTCTTCGATTTCGGCTTCTCGAACTGCGGCAGCTGGCTCACCCACCGGACGTGACCGTTCGCACGCGCAATGCAGATCAGCTTCGCCTCGTCGGTCACGACGAAGATCCAGTCGCCCGCGACCCACGGCGTCGAAATGCCGGCGATGTTGAGCTCCCACTGCCGCTGGCCGGTAGTGATCTCCAGCGCGACCATTCGGCCGCCGCCGCCGACGGCGATCACCTGCCCGCTGTCGATCACGGGATCGGCGTCGATGTCGGAGAGCGACGAGACGCTGGTGCGGATGCTCGTCCGCTGGAGCGTGTCCTGCCAGACCTGGCGGCCGTTCTCGTAGCGATAGGCGTTGAGCTCGCCCGAGGAAAAGCCCGCGACGACCGTCCCCTGCCCCGCCGCCGGCGAAGCCGATCCGAATACCCCGGCGATCTCGAGGCTGGCGGCCTGCGACCAGTTGGTCGACCCGTCGGATTCCTTGAGCGAATAGATCTGGTTGTCCTGCGTCATCACATAGACGGCGTCGTTCGCAACCGTCGGAGCGCCGCGCAACGGGCCCGCTGGACGGACCTGCCAGACGATGCCGCCGTTGCTGGCGTCGAGCGCCGCGACATGGCCGAGGCCGTTGGTCGCATAGATGCGGCCGTTGTGGAACGCGATTCCGCCGCCGTAGAGCGACGCTTCATTGCCCTTGTCGGCCGGAGTCTGGCTCGCCCAAAGCTGTGCGCCGTTGCGTGCGTCGAAGGCTCGGACGGCGCCAAGCGTGTCGATCGTGAAGATGCGATCCCCAGCGATGATCGGCGCGGCGGCGAGGCGCGCGGTCAGGCTGCTGCCGCGACCGGCCTGGACTTCCCATGCCTGCCCCAGCTTCGTCCCCAGCGCGAGATGGCCCATCGACTTGTCCGCATCGCCGCCCGACTGCGCCCAGTCGGTGTTGGCGGCCGGCGGCGGGAGAGTCATCGGCAGGGCCGTAGTGGCCGGATCGATCTGGATGTCGCCCTCGGCGGTCAGCACGGGGATGCGCTCACCCAGCACGGGCGTTTTCGGTTTCCCCTTCTTGAACACGCTGCAGCCGCTCGCGGCCAGAGCGGCGGCAATCAGGATCGCTACGCGAAGGTGCTTATGCTTGGTCATTCTGTTTCCTACTGGGCCGGCGCCGAAAGCGCATTGCTTGCATCGACGCCGAGGGTGCTGGCGATCTGGACGGCGCGCGCGCGGATGGTGTCGGGAACGCCCTTGTCCTTGGCAATGGTGGCGTAAAGCTGCCCCGCGTCACCGCGCTTGCCCTGCTTGAGGAGCGCGACCGCGGTCAGCTCCCCGGCGGTTCCGAACCAGGGATTGCCGGGCTTCGCCAGCGGCTCCATGCGGGCGATAACCTCCTGGGGCTTCAGCTGGTCGAACTCGAGCGTAGTCTGACGAATGAGCGCTGCGTCGCGATAGGGTCGGGGCAGTCCCTTGTCGTTCGCGACCTGCTGATATTTGGCGATCGCGAGCTTGGTGTCGTTCTTGTCGAGGGCGATGGCCGCGCGCGTGAACAAAGCCGAGGCGCGCACCGCCTTGCTTCGGCTCTTCGCCAGCTCGTCGAGCTTTTCGGGCACTCCGGTCAGGCTGTTGGAAGCGATGGTCTTATAAACCTGCGCGAGCTCCTCGACCTGCTCCTGGGAGCGCTGCTGCTCCCGCTGCTGCCAATAGATGTAGCCGCCGCTTGCGGCGAGGAAGAGGATGACCAGCGCTGCGATCCAGCCGCCATATTTCTTGCCGAAATCGCGCATCTGGTCGCGGCGCAGATTCTCCTCGACCTCGCGGACGAAGGTTTCGTTGATATCCGGGGGTTGCGCCAAAGACGTGCCTCAGTCCGAATGCATGGGGATGCTCATGGGCGCAGCCTCCTTCCCCACCCTTGATGAACGGAAGCTGGCGCCGCTTCGTCTAGCGGCTCCCCGGCGAAACGCAAAGGGCGATTAGGGCTTCGGCCTGTAGGTCTGATCGGGAGTGGGAAAGCGCCGTTCGCGGACTTCGGAGGCGTAGTTGGCCGCAGCCTGGCTGATCCGTCCGGCAAGGTCGTCGTAGCGCTTCACGAAACGCGGCGTCCTCTCGAACATCCCAAGCATGTCGTCGATGACCAGCACCTGCCCGTCGCAGTCGGGCGAGGCGCCGATGCCGATGATCGGGACCTCCACGGATTTCGCGATGCGGGTCGCGATATCCTCCATCACGCCCTCGACGACGATGCAGAAGGCCCCTGCCTGCGCGATTGCAAGCGCGTCCGCTTCAATATGCTTGGCCTCGTCCTTGCTTTTACCGCGCGCTCCATAGCCGCCGAGGATGTTCACCGCCTGCGGTGTCAGTCCGACGTGGCCGATCACGGGAATCCCGCGGTGCGTCAGGAACTCGATCGTCGGGGCCATCGCCTCGCCGCCTTCGAGCTTGACCGCCGCGCAGCCCGTTTCCTTCATGATCCGCGAGGCGCATTCGAAGGCCTGAGCAGGCGACTGCTCATAGCTTCCGAACGGCATGTCGACGGCGACCAGCGCGTGCCAGCTGCCGCGAACCACTGCGGCGCCGTGCGCGCACATCATGTCCATCGTGACGGGGATCGTCGACGGCAGGCCGTAGATCACCTGCCCCAGGCTGTCGCCGACCAGCAGCATGTCGCAGTGCGGGTCGAGCAGCTGCGCCATGCGCATCGTGTAGGCGGTCAGCATCACGATCGGCTGCTCGGTCTTTCCGTCGACCTTGCGCGCGCGGATCGAGGGAGCGGTCATGCGCTTGCCCGGCACTGGCGAGGGCGTCGCGCGGCTGGTCGAAGTGTCGATGGTGAAGGTCGACATGGCGGCGGCTTCTAGCGCCTTTGTTGCGCTGCGGCAAAGACCGCGAGCGACTGGGTTAGCGAAGCCAGCCGCGCTGGCGCGAGTGCCGGGCGAACCAGTAGATCGTCCAGGTCAGCGCCGTGACGACGATCGCCACCAACAGGTCGTTCGCCGACATATTTTCCCGAAGCGGCGAGACGAGGATCAGGCCGGCGAACCAGATGAGCACTGCGATCAGGGAGACGAGCAGCGCCCATTCGGCCATCCTGCGGCGCATCACCAGCAGTATGGCGCCGCCGAGGCCGGCAAACACCGCCACTCCATATGCGATCTTCACCCACATCGGTTCGGCGAGATAGGCGGCGCGCTGGTCGAGCGGCATGCTGTTCGGATCGGCGAAGATGTGCATGAAGAAGCTCACCACGCCGAAGCCCATGAACAGCAGCGAGGCGACCGCGGCGATGATGAACCATGCGGCGACCGGCCGCGGCGTGAAGCGTTCGTCAGTGTCCATTCGAGTTCCCTCCCGCGATCCGCTCTTCCCACTGCGCTCCCTGAGCCAGCGAGATGGAATCGAGCGCCGCCGTGCTCTGGTCGCGCAGGATCGCGAATGCCCTGCGGATCGCGCAGGTCGCCTCGTCCTGGCAGTCGCCGCACGGCGCGTAGAAATTCACACTGGCGCAGGAAACGAGCGCGATCGGTCCTTCCATCGAGCGGACGATCTCGCCGAAGGAGATCTGTTCGGCGGGGCGAGCCAGCCGATAGCCGCCCTTCGGGCCGCGCGCGCTTTTGACCAGCCCCGCCTTCTTCAGGTCGAGCATGATGAGCTCGAGATATTTGGGCGGGACCCGCTGCGTCTCCGCGATGCGGCTCAATTGCACCGGCGCTCCTCCCTGCTCCTCCGCAAGGAACAGCAGCGAGCGCAACGCATACCGGGTCTTTTGCGCGATCATTGCTGTCGCCAAGCGTAGCGCGCCGATGCCGCGAGGCAAGGCCGCTTGGGCTGCGGCGGGTGACAGCGCTGTTGCGACGGTTGGGCGCACCCCTGCTCGGCCCTCGTTCGTTGATGCGCCGAGGGTCCTCGTCGGACCGCTTTCCACTGGAGGGAGACGATCAAATGGCACACGGCTATCTTCATGAGGGTTACGGGATGTGGGGTGACTTCGATCCCGATCAGGAAGGCCGCGAGCGGAACCGCGACCGCGACTGGCGAGACCGCGACCGTGACCGCGGCTTCATGTTCGAGGATCGCGACCGTGACCGCTTCCGCCGCGAGCGCGGCGACGAGCGCGAATGGTTTGGCGGCCGCGAGCGCTTCGAAGATCGCGGCGCATGGAACAACCGCGATTGGGCGGAACGCCATCCCGGCATGAGCCGCTACGGCCGGGAGCACGGCTATGGCGGCTTCCAGGGCGATTACAGCGGCGGCCGCGAGCAGGGCGGCTACGGCGGCTATGGCGATTACGAGCGCGGACGCCGCAGCTTCAGCAGCAACCAGGACGACCATTATCGCAACTGGCGCGACAGGCAGATGCAGTCGCTTGACCGCGACTATGCCGATTACTTCCCCGAGCGCGTGCAGCCGTTAACACAATCATTCGACCGCTGGCGCAATAAGCCGCGTGGCAAACCCGAGCACTTGC
>CBHTSV010000119.1:0-4040 GCA_966095215.1 uncultured Sphingomonas sp.
GGCGACGCCCAGGTCGAATGGTTCGAAGGGAACTTCGAAGCCTATGAGGAAGACAAGATCCGCCGCCTCGGCGAGGAAGCGACGCGGCCGCACCGGATGACGTACCGGAAGCTGACCCGCTAGCTGATGGCGGAGCCGACCTTCTTCCCAACCGAAGCCGATTTCCGCCGCTGGCTCGAGGCCAATCAGGAAACCGCACCCGAGCTCCTCGTCGGCTTCTGGAAAAAGAGTACGGGCGAGCCGTCGATCGACTGGCCGCAGGCGCGGGACCAGGCGCTTTGCTTCGGGTGGATCGACGGCATCCGCAAATCCCTCGGCGAGGACGCCTACACCATCCGCTTCACCCCGCGGCGGAAGGGCAGCATCTGGAGCAAGGTCAATGTCGAGCGCTTCGAGGCGCTGAAGGCGGCGGGATTGATGACCGCGGCCGGCGAACATGTGTACGAGCGGGACAAGCACAAGAGCGGCCTGTACGCCTATGAGAAAAAGCTGGCGTCGCTGAATGCCGACGAGGAGAAACAGTTTCGCCGCGACAAAGCGGCCTGGGCCGACTGGGAAAAACGGCCGCCGAGCTATCGAAGGAGCGCGCTCAACTGGATCACCAGCGCGAAGAAGCCGGAGACCCGGGCCAAGCGTTTGGGCGAGCTGATCGCGGCCAGCGCGGACGGGCGGCGGCTTCCGCAATATGATTGGCAGAAGAAGTGACCGCGGCTGCGGTGCAGCACGAGCACGACCGGATCATCACCGGTATCCTTTGCCGCATCGGAATGGGCCTGAGCTTTTCGACCATGGGCGCGATGCTCAAGCTGGCGTCCACGCGAGGGCTCAACGCGCCGGAGCTGGTCTTCTACCGGTCCGTCTTCAGCCTTCCCGTCGTGGTCCTGTGGGTCCTCAATCGCGAGACCATTGCGGTCCTTCGCCCGAACAACCCGCTGGCGCACGTGTGGCGAAGCGCTCTGGGCCTCACGTCGATGGCGCTGACCTTCCAGGCCCTGATCATGTTGCCGCTCGCGGACGCCACCGCCATAAATTTCACGGCGCCGATCTTCGCCACCGTCCTGTCCTTTCTCATCCTAAAGGAGCAGGTGGGCGTGCATCGGTGGGCGGCGGTGCTGATCGGCTTCACCGGAGTGCTGGTGGTCGCTCGTCCCGGAGGATCGAGCCTGCCGGTCGCCGGAGTCGCCATCGCGCTGATCGCGGCCGTCGGGCAGGCGGGAGTGACGACGACCCTGCGCCAGATCCAGCGCAGCGAGAACATCTCGGCAATCGTCTTCTGGTTCGCCGTTGCCGGAATATTGGTCGGTGGCATGTTCATGCCTTTCTTCGGGCATGCGCATGGCCTCGACGCCATGGCGTTCGTCGCTGCCGGCGGCATCGCCGGCGGACTCGGGCAGCTCTTCATGACGGCTTCGCTTCGAGCGCCGGTGGCTGCGGTGACGCCCTTCGACTATCTCCAGATCGTCCTCGCGACGGTCTATGGTTGGCTCTTGTTCTCCGACGTGCCAACGCGGCATACGATTGTTGGGGCGACGTTGATCGCCGGGAGCGGCCTATACACGGCATGGCGAGAGCATCGGCGTCGCGTCCGGCAGGCGGCCACGACGCTGCCCGCCGTGTGAGATGATCACGGTTACCGCAACAATGTGGCTGTGGAGCGGCGGTAGCTGGCACTTCATCACCGTGCCGGAAGAGGAAGTCGTCGAAATCCGGGCGCACAGCCTTCTAAACCGCGGCGGATTCGGTTCGGTGAAGGTCGAGGCCACCATCAATGGGATCAGCTGGCGCACCTCGGTCTTTCCGCAGAAGAGCGGGGGCTATCTGCTCCCGGTGAAGAAGGAGGTCCGCTGCCGCGCCGATATCGCAGCCGGCGACGAAGTGACGGTCACGCTGGAGCTCCTCTAGCCAGCGCCCTTCCGTGCAAGACCATCGGCGGTCTTGTCAAAGCGGTCGGCCATCGCCCCGAGCGCCTTGCTCGTTGCCCGGTCGTACGTCGCCTTTGCAAGTCGGCGGCATCGCTCGGCCTGCTCGTGCCGGGCCTCGCCTTGCTCATCGGTGACGTCGATCAGCATGTTCACCGCGCCCACGATCGATCCGTCGTCGCGGAACAGCGGTGTGGGGTAGGGTTTGAATGCGACGCGGCTCCCGTCGGGGCGCTCGGCGATGGCGATGGCGTCGCGCACGGGCCGGCCGTTCTGGATCGCCTCGGCCATCGGGCACTTCTCGCGGGGGAGAGGGTCGCCGAGCGTCGTGTAGAGCTGCCAGGTGACGCACCAGCGATCCTTGCCCAGCTGCGGCTCACGGCCCGCGAACGCAATGCAGGCACGGTTCCAATAGGTGACCGCTCCAGCAGCATCCGTCGTGTAGATGGGCACTGGAAGCTCATCGAGCAGCGAATGGCATTCCGGCGCGGTCGCCAGAGCGCCTAGGGCGGCGTCGAGATAATATTCAGGATCTTGGCGAGCCAGCATGTCCAAGCGGTGAGTCTAACCCCGGTCGGCGCGACAACCTGCCAGGCGGTCCCCAGTTCCGCCCCGCTGCAAAAGCCTGCGCCCTGTGTCGCGCGGACAACAGTGGAGGACTCGGGTTCGGACGTGAAATTTCTGTGGACTAACGATCCACAGCGGCAGCCTAGCGCAGCCGCTTTACCCGGAGCGCTCCATCGTCGCCCGGCTTCACCTCGAAATTGGGCACCGCCTTGATGAGGTCAGAGAGCCGGGTGAAGCCGTAGTTGCGCGCTGCGAAACTCGAGACCGCCTTCGCGCGCTGCCCAAGCTCGGAGAGCGGCGTGTAGCCCTCCTCGTCGCGCTTGGATGCCTTGTAGGCCGCCCCGAGCACCTGGAGCAGCTCTGGATCGACGGGGCGCTGGCCCTTGGCCAGCGTGGGCTGCTCGAGCTGCTCGTCCTCGTCCAGGCCGAGCGCACCGACGTCGAAGAAGCGCGAGCAGGCCTGCTGAAAGGAGAGGGGCGTCTTCGCCGTCCCGAAGCCATAGACCTGGAGGCCGTCCTCGCGGATGCGTTGCGCGAGGGGCAGGAAGTCGCTGTCCGAGGACATGATCCCGAAGCCGTCGACATTGCCGCGGTAGAGCAGGTCCATGGCGTCGATCGTCATGCGCATGTCGGTCGCGCTCTTGCCCTTGACGACATCGAACTGCTGCATCGGAACGATCGAGTGGAGGCCAGTGAGCTGGCCCCAGCCCTTGAGGCTTGCCTTTGCCCAGTTGCCGTACGCGCGGCGGATGTTGATGGTCCCGAGCTCGCCTAGGACCAGCAGGACCTCGTCAAGATGCTCGGGGCTGGCATTATCCGCGTCGATCAGGAGCGCGATATTGTTCTCGATCTCGCCGTTGCGCTCACGCATGGGAACTTTTTTCCGACTCTCTTTTGTTCTGAAAGCACCTCTACCGAAGTGTCGCGGAATGACCACACCCGGACGCGCAGCCGTTCAGGTACATGAACCGTACATGATCGATGCGGGAACGAAATACTTCCTGATGCACTGATACGTGCACAGGGGGCGAGTACTGGAAGGGACAGGACGATGAGGAGATTTGGACTTGCCGTGGTTGTCGCCGGCAGCCTTGCCGCGACCGGCTGCGCCACAAGCCCGTACGGTTACGGGTATGACCCCTATGGTTACAATAACGGCTATTACAGCCCGCAGGCACGACGTGCTGCAACGGGTGCTGCGGTCGGCGCTCTTGGTGGTGCCGCTGTCGGCGCGGTTGTCCCGGGCATCAGCCCGATCGGCGGCGCGGTTGCCGGCGCGGTCCTGGGCGGCGTTCTCGGCGCCGTGATCAATGGCCGTCAGTATTATCGCGATACCCGCGGCTATTGCTATTACGTCGACCAGTACGGCCAGCCGCACTACAATTATAACGTCCGGTGCTAGATACAGCGCTTAAACCGCTGATTGTAAGTA
Source organism: uncultured Sphingomonas sp. (assembly GCA_966095215.1). Taxonomy (GTDB): domain Bacteria; phylum Pseudomonadota; class Alphaproteobacteria; order Sphingomonadales; family Sphingomonadaceae; genus Sphingomicrobium. The sequence continues at coordinate 3,919 of CBHTSV010000119.1, forward strand.
TTTTTGAACTCAACAGCTAAACTGGGCGGAAGTCTCCTTCCGCCTCGTCTCTTGTATCCGGGCCACCCGATCCATTCCATTTTCAGCACGGCTCAACAGAAGCTTCTGAACGGAACGGCGTC
>CBHTSV010000120.1:0-3192 GCA_966095215.1 uncultured Sphingomonas sp.
GATCGGCGGAATACCCGCGGTTCTCGTCGCGGCGTTCATCGTGAAGGAGATGCACGTCGAGTTGTTGCGCTGGCTGGTGCTCGTGGTCGTGCTTTACGCCGCCGCGATCATGCTTCGAGCGGCGCTGCTCGGCCGTCGCGAGCATAAGGCGCAAGCCGCAACTGCGGCGGTGACATTATGACCGATACGCAGGCGCTCAACCGCCAGTTCGAGAAGTACGATCAGGTGCGCAAGGCGCATACCTATCGCCTCGCCGAAGGTGCCGGCGACGAGTTTGACGAGGACTATCAGATTGCGACGCTCGATTTCGCGCCCTTTCTTCGCGGGGATGCGGCGGACAAGGCGCGGTTTGCGGAAAGCTTCGCCGGCGCTCTTCGCGAGATCGGCTTCGCGGTGCTCACCGGCTATGGCGTGGACGCCGCGCTTTACGACGACATGCACGATGCGGTGCTCGACCTGTTCACCTCGACTTCGCTCGCCGACAAGATGCGGTTCCGTGCAGCTCGTCACGGGTCGGTCAGCCAGGGTTATTTCCCGATCGAGGAGACCAGCGACATTCATCCGGACCTGGTGGAAGGCTGGGTCTGGTGCCGCCGCGCGTTCGACATTCCGCAAGACCGCGACGGCCCATTTCGCGCCGAGGATTACTGGCCGCGCGCGGAATATGAACCTTTATTCCGCCGGCTCGTGCTCGCCCACGAGCCTTTGTTCAAACCGATCGCCCAGGCCATGTTACAGGGGCTTGGCGTCGATCCGCACATCTACGACCGCAAACTGACGAGGACGAACTTCGGCCTGCGCGGCAACTATTATCCGCCGATGTCCGAAGGGCAGGACCGCTCGGGCGCGGGCCGGCTGCTCGGGCACGAGGACGTGGACCTGTTCACCATTCTCCCGGCGACGCGGATCGAGGGACTGCAGGTCTGGAACCATCGTAGCGGCAAGTGGGTGCGGATGCGCGCGCCCTATGGCTCGATCATCATCAACACGGGCGACTATATGCAGCGGATCAGCAACGACCGGCTGCCGTCCACGACGCATCGCGTCGGAAAGCCCGCGGACCGCTCGCATCTCTCGTCCGCACGAGTGTCTTTCCCCATGGCCGTCTATGTTTGGGAGGACGAAGTTCTCGAAGTGCTGCCCGGGCTGGGCGAACCCAAATATGGGCCGGTCAAGGCGATCAATTTCCACACCCGCAGCACCAGCAAGTTCTACGGCGACGATTATGCCGTCGAGTCCGACGACTAAGCGCTGCTGATGCGCATCGCCGTCGTTGCTCCGAGCTGCACCCTCCGGCGCGAAGCCGCCGAGCGGGTCCAAGCGATCGTCGCCGAGCGAGGCGATTGCGAGCTCGTCATCCACCCGCAATGCTACCTCTCCGACGGGCATTTCGCGGGGACGGACGAGCAGCGGTTGGCGGCATTGCGAGAAGTGATGGCCGACCCTTCGTTCGAAGCCGTGTGGTTCGCGCGCGGCGGCTATGGCGCCAACCGGATCGCGGAGGCGGCCGTCGCCGATGTCCCAGCCGCCGCTCGCGGCAAGCTCTACATGGGCTACAGCGACGCGGGGTTCCTGCTCGCCGGAATGCACAAGGCTGGACTCGACGTCGCCTGGGGACCGATGCTCCAGGACATTTTGCGCAAAGACGGCGACTTTGCGATCAGGCGCGCGCTGGACTGGCTTGTGGCCAGAGACCCGTCGGCGCTGGAGCCGGACCTGCAGCCGCCGGCGATGGCCTTCAACCTGACCATCCTGTCGAACGTGCTCGGAACGCCGCTGGAGCCCGACTTCACGGGCGTCGACCTGCTCGTCGAGGATTTGAGCGAGCAGCTCTATCGAATCGACCGCACGATGTTCCATGTGACCGCCAGCGAGAACGTCCGCCGCGCCGCTCGCCTGAGGCTGGGGCGGGTCAGCGACATCCTTCCCAACGAGCCCGATTTCGGCCGCGACGAAGTGGCGATCTTCGAGGACTGGTGCCGCCGCTCCGGCATTGCATTCGGCGGCCGGGCCGACATCGGCCATGACTCCCGCAACCACGTCGTTCCATTCCAGAGGGAAAATCGCTGATTTTCTCTCTGCAACAGCATTGCAAAGAGGCGGCGTTTGCGCTCTATCCACAGATAGGAACAACAGGAGGGCCATGATGGCACAAGGCAGTCGTAAAGCAGGGGGCGGACTGGCCCGCCCGGTTCAGCCTTCACCGCAGCTGGCGGCGATTACCGGAAGCTCGCCGCTTCCGCGCAGCCAGGTGGTTTCGAAGGTGTGGGACCACATCCGCAAGAACAAGCTGCAAAACCCGCAAAACAAACGGGAAATTATGGCAGATGCCACGCTGAAGCCGATCTTTGGGGGTAAGGATCGAGTCAGCATGTTCGAGATGAACAAGCACCTGTCGAACCACCTGAAATAAACTCCAGCTGGTCTGAAACTGGAAGGGGATCCGCGCTCGCGGGTCCCCTTTTTGCATGTGGGCAAGCCGCGACTCGGACCGCTTCCTAGCCGCGCCAGAGCCCGTCCAACCTCTCCTGTGTGACCGGATAGCCGAGATGGTCGGGGATGGTGACGAATTTCTCACCCCCGCGCTCCTCGACCCAAGGGGTGACCGGCTCGATCGGATGGGCGAGCGCGCTCGCGCGGATTTCCTCGAAGCTGTCGTGCTGGGCGAGGCGCTCGAGATTGCGCCGCGTGGGGAAAATCAGGCGCGCTTCACCACGCTCCTCGCGCGCAAGTGCCTCCTTCGCCGTCAGCCAATAAGCGCCGGCGCATTCCCCTTCGATCACCTGCGGCTCCCAATCGCCCGCAGGCGCCTCCGCGACGTCGAACATCGTGTCGAACCGTCTCACCGCGTGGAACCTCGGCACCCAGCGCGCGAAAGGCGTGAGGGCGACAGTGTCGAGCTCGACGCCCGACTGTTCCAGGATATGCGCGAAATTCTCTCCGGCCGCGAGCGCCGCCTGCAGCTCCAGGCAATGCTCGGGCCTTGGCGGTGAGGCGAGCCCGGCCGGCACGGCCGTTTCCTCGATCGTCTCCCGGATCGCCGCAACCGCATCCGGCGCAATGCCGAGCTGCTTGCCGAGTTTCCGGTCGGCCTCGTCGATCCGGCCGCCGGGGAACACCAGAGCGCCCGCGGCGAATGCCATCCCCTCGGCACGCTCGACCATGAGCAGTTCGGGCGGTCCCGCGGGGCGA
>CBHTSV010000121.1:0-4600 GCA_966095215.1 uncultured Sphingomonas sp.
AATCGGCGCTTCGCGTGTTCGACATCGGCCAGAAGCCGCCCCCGCCTCCGCCCCCGCCACCACCTCAGCAGCAACAGCAGAAGCCGAAGGAGAAGGAGGGCGGTTCGTCTCCAAAGAACGTCAAGAGCGAAGCGACGCCCGTCGTCGCTCCCAAGCCGCGGATCGAAACTCCGCCCGTCCAGAAGATCGCGGCGACCGAGACTCCGCGGCAGGGCACGGCCCCAACGCAGGGCGCATCGAACGTGCGCGGTCCGGGCACCGGCGCGGGCGGCACCGGGACGGGAACGGGCAGCGGCGCGGGTGGAACAGGTACCGGCGGCGGCGGCGAAGGCGCGGCCTACCCGCCGCGGCTCGTGACTCCGGTGCTTCGCGGCCGCGATCTCGGGCGTGCCCTTCTCGATCAATGGCCGCGGGGCACGCCCGTGTTCCTCCGCCTGCGTGTCGACGCGCAGGGCTATGTCAGCGAATGCGACGTGACTCGCGGAACCGGTGTTCCGACGATCGACGCCGCCATGTGCAACATTGCCCATGAGCGGCTTCGTTTCCGCCCTGCGCTGAACCGAAACGGGCAGCCGGTTGCAGGATGGTTCGGATACGCGCAACCACCGCCGCGGTGATTCGCGGGTGATTCAATGATCGAAGCCGAATGGTGGGAGTATGACTCCCTTGACGAGCTGGCGGAAGCGGTGGCCGGCGACGTCGGCTTCATTATCGAAAGCGCCGTCGATGCGCGGGGGGCTTCGTTGATCGCGCTTCCGGCAGAAGAAGCTGACGTCTTCGCCAGGCTCGCGGCCCAGAAGCTGCCCTGGAAGCGGGTCACGGTCGTGCCCACCGACGACAAGCTGGTGCCGGTGGACGACCAGCGCTCCAGCGCCCGCGCCATCGCGCAGCAATTCCTCCCGACCGGCGCCCGCGTCATTCCCCTCGCGAGCGGAGCGGCCGACGATTACCGTCTCGCCGGAAATGCTGCCGACGCCCGGCTGCAGGACCTTCCCTGGCCGCCGGATCTCGTCTGGCTGGGCATGGGCGTGGACGGCCATACGGCGTCCATCTTCCCGGGCCCGGACCTGCAAACGGCGCTCGACGCGCCCAAGGTGCGCCGCGCAGTCGGAGTCCTGCCCGATCCGCTTCCCCAGGATTCGCCGGTGCCGCGTGTGACGTTGACGCGCTCCGCGATACTGTCGGCGCGAACAGTCATGATCACGCTAAAAGGTCAGGCGAAGCGCGAGCTCCTCGAGGGCGCCATCGCCGACGGGCAGAGCTCGAAGCTTCCGATCGGCCGGGTCCTCGCCGAGGCCGAGCAGCCGATCGACATCCATTGGGCGCCCTGAGCTACGTGCGCTCCAAATACCGGCCCGCAGTCTCTTTCAGGAACAGCAGTGACACGATCACTGAAATTCCGGTGAACACCACCGCGTACCACAGGCCGGAGAAGATGTTGCCGGTGATCGCGACCAGCGCGAAGCTGGTGACCGGCAGAAACCCGCCGACCCAGCCGGTTCCCACATGGTACGGGAATGACATGGCCGTATAGCGAACCCGCGTCGGAAACATCTCCACGAGCGCTGCCGCCTGTGGGCCATAGAGCGCTGTCGCCGCGACGACGAATAGAAGCAGGATGATGACAAGCAGCGTCACGTTCGATTTCGCCGGATCGGCGCTCTTGGGATAGCCGGCCGCGGTCAGCTCCGCGCCGATCGCCTCGGCGGTCCTGGTCTTGAGCGCCTTCAGATCCGCGCCGGAAAGCCCCTCGCCGCCCTGGATCGGAACGGCCTCCGTGCCGACGACCACTCGGGTCTGTCCGTCCGCGGACCTGCGCGTCATGAACGAAATGCCCTTCGTCACCAATGTGCTCTTCGCGATGTCGCAGGCGCTCACGAACTTCGCGGTGCCGACCGGGTCGAACTGCACGGAGCAGGTCGCGGGGTCCGTCTCGACGATGATCGGCGTGTTCTGCTGCGCTTCGATCAGCGCCGGATTGGCCGCGTCGGCGATCCAGTGGGAGGCCGGGAAATAGAGCAGGAGCGCGAGGAGCATCCCCCCGACCATCACGGGCTTTCGACCCATCCGATCGCTTAGCGCACCGAAGATGACATAGAGCGGAGCGCTGACCACCGTCATCACGATCAGCAACATGTCCTTGGTCGCTCCCGGCAGTCCGAGCGACTTCTCCAGGAACACCTGCATGTAGAAGAAAGTGAAGTACCAGACGGCGCCCTGAGCCGACATGATGCCGAAGAATGCGATCAGCACCTGCCTCAGGCTTTTCCACTTGCCGAACGCCTCGCGCAGCGGCGCCTTGGTGACCTCGCCCTCTTCCCGCAATTTCGCGAATGCCGGGCTCTCGGCGAGTTTGGCACGCATCCAGACCGAGATTGCGAGCAGGACTACTGAAAGGAGGAAGGGAATCCGCCATCCCCAGTTTGCGAACGCATCCTCCCCAAGCCGGGTGCGCGTCACGAGGATCACCAAGAGACCAGCCAGCAGCCCGAACGAAGCCGAGGCCTGGATCCAGCCTGTGGCGCTGCCGCGCTTGTCCCTGTCGGCATGCTCGGCGACGTAGATCGCCGCTCCGCCATATTCGCCGCCGAGCGCGATACCTTGCAGGATGCGCAAGATGATGAGCAGGGTCGGTCCTAATGTGCCCGCCTGCGCATAGGTCGGCAGAAGACCGATCAGGAAGGTCGCTCCGCCCATCAGGCTGACAGTGACGAGGAAGGCGCCCTTCCGCCCGAGCCGATCGCCAATCACTCCGAAGATCAGCGCGCCCAATGGTCGGAATGCGAATCCGGCCGCGAACAAGGCGAGCGCCGCAACCAGCGCGGGCGTCGGATCGAGTCCCGCGAAGAAGACCTTGGAGAAAACCGGCGCCAAGCTGCCGAAGATGAAGAAGTCGTACCACTCGAACGCCGTGCCCGCGGACGAAGCGATGACGACGCGCTTCATCGACCAAGGCTTGTGCTGCTGTTCTTCCGCGACGCTCGCCATGCGTTCTCCCCTTGGCAAAGGGATAGCAGCGCTGCCCGATCAGTCCAGCTTGCGGATCTTGCCTTCGACGGTCGCGAACTTCAGACCAAATTTGCGGACGATCACATGGTTGGCGAGGGTCTTCCCGTCGCCAACCAGATCCATCTGCTGGCGCACCTTCAAGCCGCCCTTCATGACATATTGGACGACGGCGCTGTTGCCGTTCACGACGATATCGACGGGTCCAGTCGCGTCGCTGAGCGAGCCGGTGAAATGACCCGGCGCCGACTGGCGCATGATCCACTTGCGCGTGCGCACCGGCTTATTGCCCTCGCGCACGGTGTCGATCAGGACGAAATCCCCCTTATCACCCTTCCCGCCGACACTATCGACGACCAGCGGAGTCGCTCGATGAAAGGCGACCTTCATCACGTTTTCGGCATGGGTGTGGCCGGTGAAGAAGGCGGTGAGATCGAGCCTCGGACCGGGCGTCGCCGCGGCGCTGCTGGCGCAGAGCAGAACGGCGGCGGAGGTCGCGACCCTCACTGCCGTCCCGCCAGAAGCGCATCGACCACGGTCGGATCGGCGAGCGTGGAAGTGTCCCCGAACCCGCTCGTTGCCCCTTCAGCGATCTTGCGGAGGATCCGCCGCATGATCTTTCCCGACCGCGTCTTGGGAAGCGCGGGCGTGAAATGGATCTTCTCGGGAGCGGCGAGCGCGCCGATGTCGCGGCGGACTTGCTGGACCAATTCCTTGCGAAGCTCGTCGCTGCCTTCCTCGCCGGCATTGAGCGTCACATAGGCGTAGATCGCCTGCCCCTTGATGTCGTGCGGATAGCCGACGACCGCCGCCTCCGCGACCTTGGGATGTGACACCAGAGAGCTCTCCACCTCCGCGGTGCCGATGCGGTGCCCGGAAACGTTGATCACGTCGTCGACGCGCCCGGTGATCCAGTAGTAGCCGTCCTCATCCCGGCGGCAGCCGTCGCCGGTGAAATAGAGTCCCGGGTACGTCTTGAAATAGGTCTCGAAGAAGCGTCCGTAGTCGTTCCAGACGGTCCGCATCTGGCCCGGCCACGAAGCCGCAATGCACAGGTTCCCGCTTGCGGGTCCTTCGAGGACATTGTGCTGCGCATCAACGAGAAGCGCCTTCACGCCCGGAAGCGGCTTCGTCGCCGAGCCCGCTTTCAACTCGGTCGCCCCGGGGAAGGGCGAGATGAGGATTCCGCCCGTCTCGGTCTGCCACCAGGTATCGACGATCGGGCAGCGGCCGTCGCCGACCACGCGCCAATACCATTCCCACGCTTCAGGATTGATCGGCTCACCGACCGTGCCGAGCAGGCGGATCGATTTGCGGCTATGGCGCTTCACGGGTTCGTCGCCCTCGCGCATCAGCGCTCGGATGGCGGTGGGAGCGGTGTAGAAGATCGTCACTCCAAGCCGGTCGACCGTCTCCCAGAAGCGGCCGAAGTCGGGATAGTTCGGGACTCCGTCGAACATCACGCTCGTCGCGCAATTCAACAGCGGGCCGTAGACGACATAGGTGTGGCCGGTGATCCAGCCGACGTCAGCGGTGCACCAGAAGATGTCGTCGGTACGATAGTCGAACACCCAGTCGAAGGTCGCTGCCGCCC
>CBHTSV010000122.1:0-3923 GCA_966095215.1 uncultured Sphingomonas sp.
GCTATCTGCGCCAGACCGGCAGCAGCTTCGGCCTCGTCACCGTCGTCGATGCGCTGCGCCGGGCGCCGAATGCGACCGCGGCGCTGATCGGCCTCTTCACAGCAATGCACGATCCCGCTGCATCCGACCGCGATCAACAGATCGCGATCCTGCGGGAGAAGCTCGACCACTCGCTCGCCAAGGTGCGCTCGATCGACGACGATCGGATCCTGCGGCGCCTGCGGGCGCTCGTCGAGGCCATCGTCCGGACCAATGCCTTCGCTCCGGCGGCGGCCGAGGCGCTCGCCTTCAAGATCAATTCTTCGCTCGTGCCCGGGCTTCCGGCGCCCGTGCCGTGGCGAGAAATCTGGCTCTACAGCCCGCGGGTCGAGGGTATCCACCTGCGCGGCGGTCCGGTTGCGCGTGGCGGAATCCGCTGGTCGGACCGGCGCGACGACTTCCGCACCGAGATCCTCGGCCTGATGAAGGCGCAACTGGTCAAGAATGCCGTGATCGTCCCTACCGGCGCGAAGGGCGGCTTCTACCCGAAGAAGCTGCCGCCGATGTCGAACCGCGACGCGTGGCTGGCCGAGGGAACGGAGAGCTACAAGATCTTCATTCGCTCCCTGCTGTCGGTCACGGACAATCTCGTCAACGACAAGGTTGTCCATCCCGAAAAAGTGGTGATCCACGATGGCGACGATCCCTATTTCGTCGTCGCCGCCGACAAGGGCACCGCGACCTTTTCCGACATTGCCAACTCAATCGCGCTCGAGCGCAATTTCTGGCTCGGCGACGCTTTCGCGAGCGGCGGGTCGAATGGGTACGACCACAAGGCAATGGGGATTACCGCGCGCGGTGCGTGGATTTCCGTGCAGCGGCACTTCCTCGAAATGGGCATCGACGTTCAGTCCGATCCCACGACCGCAGCCGGCGTCGGTGACATGTCCGGCGATGTGTTCGGCAACGGGATGCTGCTGTCCAAGGCGATCCGGCTCGTTGCCGCGTTCGACCATCGGCACATCTTCATCGATCCCAACCCGGAGCCGGAGACGAGCTGGAACGAGCGCAAGCGGCTGTTCGACCTGCCGCGCTCCAGCTGGGACGATTACGACCGCAGCCTGCTGTCGAAAGGCGGCGGAGTCTATCCGCGGACCGAGAAGTCGATCCAGCTCAGCGCCGAAGCCCGGGCCGTGCTCGGGATCGAGGCGAAGTCGGTCGAGCCGACCGTCCTGATGAACGCGATCCTCAAGAGCGATGTTGACCTGCTCTGGTTCGGCGGCATCGGCACCTACATCAAGTCTTCGGCACAGAGTAACGCCGACGTTGGCGATCCCGCCAACGACGCCTTGCGTGTGAGCGGTAATGAATTGCGCGCAAAAGTGATCGGCGAGGGCGCGAACCTCGGAATCACCCAGGCCGGGCGCATCGAGTTCGCCGAGCATGGGGGCCGGATCAACACCGACTTCATCGATAATAGCGCCGGCGTCGATTGCTCGGACAATGAGGTCAACATCAAGATCCCGCTCAACCGCGAGATGCGCGAGGGGCGGCTGAGCTTCGAGACGCGCAACAAGCTGCTCGCGAAGATGACCGACGAGGTGGCCGAGATCGTCCTTGAGGACAACCGCCTCCAATCGCTCGCTCTGTCCATCGCTGAAGCGGGCGGGCCCCAGGCCGTGCCGGCCCATGTGCGCACGATCGAGCTTCTGGAAGCTTCAGGGCGCCTCGATCGCAAGGTCGAGGGGCTTGCGACGACGGACGAGTTCATCCGGCGCGCCCAGGAGGGCCGCGGCCTCACCCGCCCCGAGCTGGCGGTGGTGCTCTCGATTTCGAAGCTCGTGCTTCAGGACGCGGCGGAGGAGCTGCACCTGTCCAGCGACGAGCTCGTCCAGCCGCAGCTGTTCGATGCGTTTCCGAAGCCGATGCGCAAAGCCCACGCCGAGGCGATTGGCGCACATCGGCTGCGGGATGAGATCATCGCGACGAAGGTCGCGAACCGTATCGTCAACCGGTTGGGACCCGGTCTCGCCTTCGATCTGACTGAGGAAGAAGGCTCGACCCTGCAGCAGGTGATCTCCGCCTTCCTCGTCGCCGAGCGATTGTTCGACCTCGACAAATTGTGGCGTGAGATTGAGGAGGATGCGCTTCCGGAAGCCGTTCGGGTCGAGCTTTTCTCGATCGCTGCGGCGAGTGTCCGCTCGCATATCTCTGATATCATCCGCGCCGCGGCCGGCGAGACTCGGGTCGGTGCGCTTTGCGACTTGTTCGAGCCGGCCGCGCGCAAGATCTCGGCCGCCGCGACAAAGCTCATCCGCGCAGAAGTGCGCAATGAGGCCGCCGCACGGCGCGACCGCCTGATCGCGCTCGGCGCGAGCGAAGAGATCGTTCGCGGCCTCGTGCGGCTGTACGAGCTCGACGGCATCTTCGGCATCGCGGCCCTTTCCGCGCGTCGCAAGATGGACGAGCTCGCGGTGACCCGCGCTTATACGCGCCTGGGGGAAGCCCTAGGGCTCGACTGGGCGCAGCAGCAGGTGGCGCGCTTCGTTCCCCGCGATCAGTGGGAGCGGCTCCTCATTGCCGGGCTGGCCCGCGATTTCGAGCAGCTCAGAATCGAGTTCCTCGCGCGCACCACGGGCAAGAACCCGGACAAGGGCGTCGACGACTGGATCGCCGAGCAGGGCGCAAGGATCGACCAGTTCCGCCAGCTCATCGGCCGTGCCCGCGCCGAAGGCCAGGTGAGCGCTGCGATGCTCGGACAGATCGCCAGCCAGGCGCGGATCCTGCTCGCCCGCTGACATGCGAATCGCATTTCTGGTTCCGGCGCCGGACTATCCGGAACCTTGGCTTTGGGCATTCGAGCCAGAAGCGGAGACCCTGCGCGAAGCTGGTGTCGAAGTGGACGCCGTGCCTTGGACCGATACGGGCGATCTTTCCGGATTCGATCTGGTGCTGCCACTCGTCGCCTGGGGCTATCACAAGGATTATGAGCGCTGGCTCGCCCTGCTCGACCGCTGCGAGGCACAGCGGGTCAGGCTGATCAATCCGTCGGCCTTGCTCCGCTGGAACGGCGACAAGGCCTATCTCGCCGAACTTGCCGAACGCGGCGTTGCGACGGTCCCGACCATTGCCGTCGAACAATGTTGCGACGAGGATCTCGAAGAGGCGCGGCGGCGCTTCGACAGCGAATGGCTGGTGATCAAGCCACCGATCTCGGCCAGCGCCCACGGGACACACCGTATCGGGCCGAACGATGACCTGCCAGGCGACAGCCGCGGCAAGCCGATGATCGTGCAGCCGCTGATTGAGGAGATCACCACCACGGGCGAATTCTCGCTCATGCTTTTCGACGGCATCTACAGCCACGCGGTCGTCAAACGGCCCAAGTCCGGCGATTTCCGCGTGCAGGAATATCTCGGCGGCGTGACCCTCCCGTGCAGGGCGCCGCCCAGGGGAGCCATTGAGCTCGCTCGCGCCGCGCTCAAGGCCGCGCCGGCTCAGGCCGCTTATGCGCGCGTCGACATTGTCGCCGATGACGAGGGAGTGCTCAGGATCATGGAGCTGGAGCTGGTCGAGCCCTCGCTGTTCCTCGATCATGCACCGGACGGCGGCGCCTCCTTCGCTCGCGCGATACTCTCAGCTGCCCGCGCCTCTGGCGAATAGCCACTGGCGGATCGCCGACGTGAGGTTCGGCGGCCGTTCCGCTCCGAGCCGCGCCGCGTCGATTTCAGCGACAAGCGCGTTGAGGGCACAGCCGCGCTCCCTGGCGGCGCCTTCGAGCGCCCTCCAGAAGATTGGTTCGAGGCTGATCGACGTCTGGTGCCCGGCGATCATCACCGAGCGTTTTTGCGGCGGGGCGTAGTCGCTATCTCCCTTTGGCATCAATACATGTGCTGGCCGCCGTTGATCGACAGCGTGGAGCCGGTGATGAAACCGGCATTCTC
>CBHTSV010000123.1:0-6750 GCA_966095215.1 uncultured Sphingomonas sp.
GAGCGTTCCCGCAAAACTCAGGCGGTCACCGGCGGTAGCGAGATCCTGAGCCATCCGCCAGTTGGTCTCGAGCTCGACGCCGCGGAAGCGAGCCTTGCCGGCGTTCGTCGTGATTCCGATGAAGGTCGGTAGACCGCCTGCGGTGAAGCCGCCAACCGAGCCCGGAACCTGAACGTCCTTATACTCGGCATCGAAAACGGCTAGCGCCAATTGGAGTCGACGATCGAACAACGAAGCCTTCCAACCCGCCTCATAGCTGTCGACCTTCTCAGGATCGAAGGCCATGAAATCGAAGATCTGCTGTGCCGTCGGCGGCGTATTGGGATCGGTTCGCGGCGTGGAGGTTGTCTGGCCGCGCGGGTCGAAGCCGCCTCCTTTGAAGCCCTTCGAATAGCTGATGTAGAGGTTGTGATTTCTGTTGGGCTTGAAACTGATCGAGGCCCGTGGAGTGAAGGCCTTGTCGGTCCGCCGTCCGTCGAAGTTTGAAGTGATCGATGCGGCGGGGGTCGGGAATGGGGTGCCCGTCTGGTCGAACGGCGGAGCACCCCCGAGCTCAGGCGAGCCACCGAGGATCAGGTTCTGGCGGAAAACCCGGGCGTGGCGCTTGTCGTTGGTGTACCGGCCGCCGAGCGACACGCTCCACTGCGGCGAAAAATCATAAGTGAAATCGCCGAAGATGGCCCATGTCTTGGTATCCACGTCACCACGTGTTGCCGCCGTGAATCCGGGCAGGACCGCTGGCAGCGTCGTGTAGAGACGAACGTCGAACACGTCAGACGCATTGGCGTTGAGATAATAGAAGCCAGCGACGCCCTGGAGCGGGCCCTTGTCCGCGACGAACTGGAATTCCTGGCTGAATTGATGGTCACGATATTTTGCCGGGACGTCGAGGTCGACAAATGGCAATGCGTCGAAGTCGATCGGCGTGTCGCTATGGTTCTTGCGATACCCGGTGATGGTCCGGAACTTCAGCCAGTCGTTAAGGCCAATCTCGCCCCACAGCGCACCTCCGCCTCCTCGAACCTTCTGCTTTGGATCGTTTAGGCTGCCCTGTGTATCGAAGACCTCGTCGAGCACGGGGAAATTCCCGGCGCAGGGAGCAATACCCGTCGTCGTCGTGCACAGGTTGGGAATAAGCCTGTGGCCGCCGCGCGGATTGCTGTTGTCCCAGGTGTAGTCCCCTGAGAGACGAAAGAAGATATTGTCGGTCGGCTGGAACTCGATGGTCCCGCGTCCGGCCCAGATATCCTTGTTGTAATTCTCGAGACCGTTCGTGAGATTGTCCCCGAAGCCGCCGCGCGAAAGGCGCGCCACGGAGGCTCCGGCCCTGAGCACCGAGCCGAGTGGCGCCGACGCGGAAAGGATCAAGTCAGCCTGCTTGTCCGTCCCGAGGTTCGCGCGCGCGCTGAGGTGCGGGCCGTCAGTCCGAATGCGCCGAGTCACATATTTGATCGCGCCGCCAACCGTGTTGCGTCCGTAAAGCGTGCCCTGTGGGCCGCGCAGCACCTCGATCCGTTCGACGTCGTAGATGTCGAGAACGGCGCCCTGCGGCCGGTTGAGGTAGACGTCGTCCAAATAGATTCCGACACCCTGCTCGAAGCCGGCAACCGGATCCTGTTGGCCGACTCCGCGGATGAACGCTGTCAAAGTGCTGTTCGTCCCGCGCGAGACTTCGAGGTTCACGTTGGGGGTCGTCTCCGCGACGGCGGTGATGTCGAGCGCACCGGAGCGGTTCAGCTGCTCGCCCGAGTACGCGGTTACCGCGACGGGGACATCGAGCAGGAGTTCGTTGCGGCGCCGCGCGGTGACGATGATTGCCTGGTCGCTTCCAGTGGCGGCGGTTTGTTGAGTCTGTGCGTTCGAAGCCGCTTCCGGCGCGGTGGTCGCGTTTTGCTGGGTGGTCGCCGCAGTTGCCGGAGTGGTGATGAGCGCCGCACCGGCGACGGTGCCGAGCAGGATGGCGCGCGCGAAAGTGACACGCATTCGATTGTCTCCCCCTTTGGCGGACGCCGGTTGCGCCCCAAGTCGCAATCGTGTCATACTGAAAGTTGAAACGGCTTTCAACTTGCGAGTTTGGCGGGAGCCGATAGGGGGAACCGAATGGGGGCCGGCACGGACAGCGAGACGCAGGTCAGCCCTGCCAGCGACGGAAAGGCTCCGCGCACCGCCCGCGGCGAGCGCACGCTCCGCAAGATCCTCGACGCTGCCCAGGAGGAGTTCGGTCAGCACGGCTTCGCCGAAAGCTCGATCGTCGGGATAACGCAGCGCGCCGGTGTCGCGCTCGGGACCTTCTATACCTATTTCGATTCGAAGGAGGCGGTGTTCCAAGCTGTCGTGCGCGACATGTCGGCGCAGGTCCGCGACCATGTCGCTCCTGTGCTCCGGGCCGCCGGGGACGCGCTCGACGGCGAGCGCCTCGCGCTCGAGTCCTTCCTTCGCTTCGCGAGACAGAACCGCGACGTCTACCGGATCATCGACGAGGCCGAGTTCGTCGATCCCGCCGCCTATCGAGAACATTACGAGACAACGGCAACCCGCATCGCGGCGCGTCTTGTCGCCGCCCGGGACAAGGGCGAGCTGGCCAGGGATCTCACCGACGAGGATCTCGATGTCCTGGCGTGGGCGTCGATGGGCGCGAACGTTTTCCTGGGGCTCCGCTATTCCGTTTGGTCGAGTGCGGACCCGAAGCGGGTTGCGGAGGTCGCAAATCGCCTCCTCCGCAAGGGCCTCACGGCATGAGCGGGCTTTACTCGGACTGTTATCTGACCAATCGGGACGGCCTTCGGATGCATTACCGGGACCATCCCGGAAGCGCCGGCAATCCGCCGCTCCTTTGCCTCCATGGTCTCACGCGCAACGCACGCGATTTTGCCGAGCTGGCACAGCGCTTCAGCCCGCGCTTCCGCGTGATCACTCTGGATTTCCGCGGACGCGCGCAGAGCGATTACGATCCGGTCCCGGCGCGCTATCTGCCGCCGACCTATGCCTATGACGTAATGGAGCTGCTCGATCATCTGCAGATCCCCGAAGCGGTGTTCGTCGGAACCTCGCTCGGCGGCCTCGTGACGATGTTGATGGCGGTCATGGCGCCGCAGCGGATTGCGGGCGCCATCCTCAACGATGTCGGGCCCGAAGTCGGCCAGGGCGGGATCGACAGGATCAAGACCTATGTCGGCAGGGACGTTCGCTTTCGCGACTGGGATGAGGCGGCCGATGCGATCGCCAGCAATTACGGCGCCTCGTTCGACCGTTACACTCATGACGATTGGGTGAAGATGGCGAAGCGCAACTGCCGTGAGGACAATGGCGAGATCCGCTTCGACTATGACATGGCGATCGCCTTGCCGTTCAACGCGGGCGGCGAGACTCCGCAGGTCGACATGTGGCCGCTGTTCACGGCGCTCGCGCAAAAGCCGTTGCTGCTGGTACGCGGCGCGAAGAGCGAACTGCTTGCCGCGGAAACGGCAGCGAAGATGCAAGCCAAAGCACCCGGAATGAAATTCGCGCTCGTCCAAGGCGTCGGCCACGCGCCGGAGCTCAACGAACCTGAAGCGCTCTCGGCAATCGAGGATTTCCTCGCCTTGTTCGATCGGACTTCGACAACGGGCGAACGAACCCAAGCGGGTTGAACCGTCATGACAAGGCGGTAAGGCAGGCGCGCTGATGCCTGCCCAAACGAACGACACGCTTCTGCCGCGCGCCAGAAAGGTGAAAATCCTGGCGACTCTCGGTCCCGCATCGAGCGATGCGAAGACCATCCGCAAGCTGATGCTCGCCGGCGCCGATGCCTTCCGGATCAACATGAGTCATGGAGACAAAAGGCAGAAGGCGCGGCTCGTCGAAGCCATCCGCGCGCTGGAAAAGGAATTTCACAGGCCAACGACGATCGTCTTCGACCTGCAGGGACCGAAGCTTCGCGTGGGCAACTTCAAGGGCGGCGAGGCGCATCTCGAAAGGGGCGACGCCTTCATCTTCGACCGCGATCCCGCGCCTGGCAGCAACAAGCGCGTCCAGCTGCCCCATCCCGAATTGTTTCAGTCGGTGACGCCCGGCGCGAACATCCTGGTCGACGACGGCAAGGTGCGCCTGAAGGTCACGCATGTCGACGACAGCCGCATCGAAACTCAGGCAGTCATCGGCGGGCGGCTGTCGGATCACAAGGGCGTCAATGTCCCGAACGTACTGCTGCCGATCCCGGCGCTGACGAAGAAGGACCGCGGCGACCTCGAGTTTGCGCTCGAGCAGCGAGCCGACTGGATCGCGCTGTCGTTCGTGCAACGGCCGGAGGACGTGGCCGAAGCGCGGTCGTTGATCGGCGAACGGGCGGCGTTGATGGCGAAGATCGAGAAGCCGGCGGCAATCGATCGGCTGAACGACATCATCGCTCTGGCCGACGGTGTGATGGTCGCCCGCGGCGATCTGGGCGTCGAGCTCCCGCCCGAGGAAGTGCCGCCGCTCCAGAACCGCATCGTCGCCTGCGCACGCCAGTTTGGAAAGCCGGTCGTCGTCGCGACGCAGATGCTGGAGTCGATGATCACGTCGCCGACCCCGACGCGCGCGGAAGTGAGCGATGTGGCAACCGCCATCTACGACGGTGCCGATGCGGTCATGCTCTCGGCCGAGAGCGCGACGGGCCAATATCCGTGCGAAGCGGTGCAGATGATGGACCGAATCGCGGTCAGCGTCGAACGCGATCCGACGTACCAGGCACGCGTCCACTTCACTCAGACCAAGCTCGAGCCCACGACTGCGGATGCTCTGGCCGGCTCGGCGCGGCAGATCGCGAGCACCGTCTCGGCGAGCGCGATGGTCTGCTACACCAGCTCCGGCTCCACCGCCCGCCGTATCGCGCGGGAGCGCCCATCGGTGCCGCTGCTGGCGATGAGCGCATCGCTGCACACCTCGCGGCGGCTCGGACTGTTGTGGGGAGCGCATGCGGTCCACACGCGCGACGTCGCGAGCTTCGAGGAGATGGTCGAGAAGGGCAAGCGCATGGCGCTGCGGCATGGCATCGCCAAGGGCGGTGAGCGGGTCGTGCTGATGGCTGGCATCCCGTTCGCGACGGCTGGGTCGACCAATGTGCTGCACGTCGTTCGCCTCGTCGGTGACGAGCTCGAACGCTACGCGGCCAGCAAGAACTCGGCCAGGAAGTAGAGCCTAGCGCGTCCCCGCCATCGCATCGGGAGCGGAGGTCTTGGCCGCTCCCTCGGCTTCGAGCGGCACGCCGTAGTTCCAGAAGCTCAATTCCGGAACGCAAAGACCGTTTGCGTCCGCCTCGAAGTCATATTGCGCGATGCCGCAATTGAGCACCTCTGCCTGCTTGTCGATGGCGAGGATCTCCGCCTCGTCGAGCTCCTCGAGGATGTAGCGGAAACAAAACACCACGACCTGGTGGCAGACGACCAGCACGCGCCGGTCGCAATAGTGCAGGTTGATTGTGTTGAGCACTGACCGCAGGCGAAGGATCACATCCGCCCAGCTCTCGCCGCCAGGCGGCCGGTGATAGAATTTTCCGAGCCTCCGGCGGTGCGCGGCTTCCTCCGGATACCGCTCCCGGATGCCTGCCGTCGTCAGCCGGTCGAAGATTCCGAACTCGCGCTCGCGCAGCCGCTCGTCCAAGATTGTCCGGGCGGGACCTCCGGCAAGGGCGCCCTGTCGGCAGATCATCTCCGCCGTCTGGCGTGCGCGCACGTACGGCGAAGCCATGACGATCTCCGGTCGCTCCTCCCGCGGGAGCGCCGCGAACCAGCGTCCCGCCGCCTCTGCCTGCCTGCGGCCAAGATCGGACAGCGGAACGTCGACGTCGCGGAGCTCGATTCCGATCTCGTGCAGCCCGGCTTCGTCGGCGGCCTCCCGCGCGACATTGCCCTGGCTCTGCCCGTGCCGGACGAGCCACAGCCGCTCCGGCCAATTCTGGCGGGTGGCGCTCATGCGTAAGAGAAAGCACGAGACCGCCGATTGTGCCGGTTCAGCGGAAGCTCACTCCGCCGCGACGGCAGTCTGCTCAGGGAGGCCGAGCCGCGCTCTCCGGTGCTGGTCGATACGGCGGAAGGTCGCGAGCGCCTGGCCCACGATCTGGTCCATATTGTAATAACGATAGGTCGCGAGCCGACCGACGAAGGTCACGTTGTCCGTCGCGTCCGCCAGCGCCTCGTAGCGCTTGTACAGCGCCTGGTTCTCCGCGCGCGGGATCGGGTAGTAGGGATCGCCCTCCGCCGACGGATATTCGTAGGTGATGGTGGTGTTCGGCGCCTGCTGGCCCGTCAGATGCTTGTACTCGCTGACCCGCGTGTAGGGCACGTCGGGATCGGGATAGTTCACCACCGCGACAGGCTGGTGCCATTCCTCGTTCAGCGTACGGTGGTCGAACTTCAATGAGCGGTAAGGGAGCTTGCCGAAGCGGAAGTCGAAATATTCGTCGACTGGCCCGGTGTAGATGATGTGGTCGGCGATCTCATGGGCCTCTTTCTTTAGGTCACGGAAATCCGTGCCGAGCATCTTCTCGATCATCGGGTGGTCGAGCATCCGTTCGAACATGGCCGTGTAGCCGTGGAGAGGCATGGCCTGGAACGTGTCAGTGAAATAGCGGTCGTCGGTGTTGGTCCGTGTCGGGATACGGCTCGTCACCTGCTTGTCGAGCTCGGACGGATCGAGGCCCCATTGCTTGCGCGTGTAGCCGCGGAAGAACAGCTCGTAGAGCTCGCGCCCGACCGCATTTATGACGACGTCCTCGGAGGTCCTGATTTCGTC
>CBHTSV010000124.1:0-4034 GCA_966095215.1 uncultured Sphingomonas sp.
GCATGAACGACGTGCCGGGAATGATCGAACGGGAGCAGGGCCCGAGCTGGGCGCGGCCGAACTGGCCGGTCGCCGAGCTCGACGAGCTGAACCTCGGCCTCGATCCGACCCGGGCGACGATCGAGAAGTTCAAGGCTGCGGTCGCGGAAAAAGCCGCGGCCACCGGCGCAGGCCCAGACGAAATCCGCCGTGCCGCGGAGGACAGCATCCGCGCGATGATGCTGATCCGCACGTATCGCGTGCG
The DNA here is from genome assembly GCA_966095215.1 of uncultured Sphingomonas sp. Taxonomy (GTDB): domain Bacteria; phylum Pseudomonadota; class Alphaproteobacteria; order Sphingomonadales; family Sphingomonadaceae; genus Sphingomicrobium. Next base: position 245 of record CBHTSV010000124.1, read on the forward strand.
CGGGCATCTCGCGGCCGACCTCGACCCCCTCGGCCTGCTGAGCCGCGAAGTGCCGGCCGACCTCACGCCGGCCTATCACAACTTCACCAACGCGGACCTCGACCGGCCGATCTGGCTCTGCGGCGCTCTCGGCTTCGAGCAGGCGACAGTCCGCGAGATCGTGCGCGTGCTGCAGCAGACCTACTGCGGGCACATCGGCTTCGAGTACATGCACATCAACGAGGTCGAGGAGCGGCGCTTCATCCAGGAGCGCATCGAGAGCCCCGAAGAGACCGTCCAGTTCACGCCCGAAGGCAAGCAGTCGATCCTCGGCAAGGTCATCCAGGCCGAGCAGTGGGAAAAGTTCCTCGCCCGCAAATATGTCGGCACGAAAAGGTTCGGTCTCGACGGCGGCGAAAGCGCGATTCCCGCGCTCGAGGCGGTAATCAAGTATGGCGGCATGTTCGGCGTCGAGGAGATCGACATCGGAATGGCCCACCGCGGCCGTCTCAACGTCCTCACCAATGTGATGGGCAAGCAGGCGCAGGCGATCTTCCACGAGTTCGCGGGCGGAGCGACGAACCCGGCCGACGTCGGCGGGTCCGGCGACGTGAAGTATCACCTCGGCACCTCGTCTGACCGCGAGTTCGACGGGAACAGGGTTCACCTGTCGCTGCTTCCCAACCCATCGCACCTCGAAGCCGTCGACCCGGTCGTGCTCGGCAAGGCCCGCGCTGTCATGACCTACAAGGGAGACTTCGAGGGCAAGAAGGTGCTGCCGATGCTGCTGCACGGCGACGCGGCTTTTGCCGCGCAGGGCGTGGTGTGGGAGTGCCTCAGCTTCTCCGGCCTTCCCGGCTACGGGACCGGCGGCACGATCCATTTCATCATCAACAACCAGGTCGGCTTCACCACCAGCCCTCAGTTTGGACGGTCATCGCCCTATCCCTCGGACGTGGCCAAGGGCATCCAGGCGCCGATCCTGCACGTCAACGGCGACGATCCCGAGGCGGTGACCTGGTGCTGCAAGCTCGCGACCGAGTTCCGCCAGCGGTTCGGCCGCGACATCGTCATCGACATGTGGTGCTACCGCCGGTTCGGCCACAACGAGGGCGACGAGCCGAGCTTCACCCAGCCGCTCATGTATGCGGCGATCAAGAAGCATACGTTCGTCAGCGAGCTCTACGGTAAGAGACTGATCGACGAAGGCGTGGTCGACCAGGCGTGGATCAACAAGTTCACCAAGGACTATGTCGCGCACCTCGAGCAGCAGTTCGAATCGGCAGTTTCCTACTCTCCGGACAAGGCCGACTGGTTCAGCGGCCGATGGGCGGGCCTGGGCAGGCCCGATGAGCCGGTGCTGGGTCGCCGCAACATCGCGACTGCGATCGACGAGAAGGAGCTTAGGCGCCTCGGCGAAGTCCTGACCACCGTCCCCGAAGGCTTCAACATCCATAAAACACTGCAGCGCATCCTTGATGCCAAGAAGGAGATGTTCGCGAGCGGCCAAGGCTTCGACTGGGCGACGGCCGAGGCGCTGGCGTTCGGGAGCCTGCTTGCCGACGGCAATGGCGTTCGGCTGTCGGGCCAGGACAGCGGCCGCGGCACGTTCAGCCAGCGACATGCAGTCTGGGTCGACCAGCAGACAGCCGAAAAATACATTCCGCTGACGGCGGTCGACGGCGGCCGCTTCGAGGTTCGCGACAGCCCGCTTTCAGAGTTCGGCGTGCTCGGATTCGAGTACGGCTATTCGCTCGCGGACCCGAAATGCCTGGTGCTCTGGGAGGCGCAGTTCGGCGATTTCGGCAATGGCGCTCAGACGATCATCGACCAGTTCATCGCCGCCGGCGAAGCCAAGTGGCTTCGCGCGAGCGGCCTGGTGATGCTGCTTCCGCACGGATACGAAGGGCAGGGGCCGGAGCACAGCTCGGCACGGCTCGAACGCTACCTGCAGCTCTGCGCCGAGGACAATCTCCAGGTCGCGAACTGCACGACTCCGGCCAACTACTTCCACATCCTGAGGCGGCAGATGCGGCGCGATTTCCGCAAGCCGCTGATCATGATGACGCCCAAGTCGCTGCTCCGCCACAAGCTGGCGGTTTCGAGCGCGGTCGATTTCACCGGCGACAGCCACTTCCGCCGCATCCTCTCCGACCTCAATCCGCCCGCCGAGGGCGAGACGCGGCGCCTCGTGCTGTGCTCGGGCAAGCTCGCGTACGAGCTCATGGAGACCCGCGACAAGGCAGGCGATAAAGGCGTCGAGGTCGTCCGCGTCGAGCAGCTGTATCCTTTCCCGTCCGAGCCTTTGGTGAAGCGCCTGAAGGCCATGCCCAAGCTGCAGGATCTGATCTGGGCGCAGGAAGAGCCGAAGAACGACGGCGCGTGGTTCTTCGTTCAGGACCTGCTCGAAACCTGCCTGGCGGATGCCGGTTTCAAGGACATGCGGCCACAATATGCGGGCCGCGACGCGGGTGCATCGCCGGCGACCGGCCTCGCCAAGAGGCACGCCGCCGAGCAGGCAGCCTTGATTGCGGCGGCGCTCGGCCATAGCAGCGGCGGAACTTCGGCGGTCGCCGCGGAATAAAGGGCCCAAGATGGCAACGGACGTGCAAGTCCCCGCGCTCGGGGACTCGATCACCGAGGGAACCCTCGCTCAGTGGCTGAAGAAGCCGGGCGAGCAGGTCGCCGAGGACGAACCGATCGCTAGTCTCGAGACCGACAAAGTTACGGTCGAAGTGCCGTCGCCGAGCAACGGCGTGCTCACTGAGCAGCTGGTCGAGGAAGGCGCAACGGTCGCCGTCGGTGCGGTCATCGCGCGCATCGACGTGGGAGCGACTGCTGCTTCGGAGCCGGCTAAGGAAGCTGCGGCGTCTACGACCAACCAGGCTGGAGCAGGCGAGACCCCGGCGCTCCGTGGCGATGAGGTCGCGCCCGTTGCGGAACCGGAGGTGGCGCAGCGTGAAGCCGAAGAGGACCACATCACGACCCTCTCGCCGGCGGTTCGACGTGCGGTGCTCGAATATCACGTCGATCCGAGCAAGATTCACGGCACCGGCAAGGACGGGCGGCTCACGAAGGACGACGTTATTGCCGCGGCTCAGGCCAAGGGCGCCGAGCCGTCTCCGGCGATCGCTCCGCAGGCGAAGGCGCCTTCAGCGGCGGCACCGGCGCCAGCACCCCAGGCGAAAGCTCCAGCTGCTACGGGCGAACGCCGCGAAGAGCGCGTCCGGATGTCGCGCCTTCGGCAGACCGTCGCGAAGCGCCTGAAGGAAGCGCAGAACACCGCCGCGATGCTGACGACGTTCAACGACGTCGACATGTCGGCCGTGATGGATGCCCGTAGCCGCTACAAGGACCTCTTCGAGAAGAAGCACGGCATCCGTCTCGGTTTCATGAGCTTCTTCGTGAAGGCCTGCGTCCTCGCCGCGCGCGACGTGCCTTCGGTCAACGCCAGCATCGACGGCGACGAGATCGTCTATCGCGATTATTTCGACGTCTCGATCGCCGTGTCCGCGCCGAAGGGCCTCGTCGTCCCCGTCATCCGCAATGCGCAGGCGATGAGCTTCGCCGATATCGAGAAGACAATCGCGGAGTATGGCAAGAAGGCGAAGGAAGGCACGCTTACCGTCGATGAGATGACGGGCGGCACCTTCACCATCTCCAACGGCGGAGTGTTCGGCTCGCTGCTCTCGACGCCGATCATCAACCCGCCGCAGTCGGCGGTGCTCGGCATGCATCGCATCGAGGAGCGGCCGGTGGTGGTCGACGGCCAGATCGTCGCCCGGCCGATGATGTATCTCGCGCTTTCCTA
>CBHTSV010000125.1:0-2069 GCA_966095215.1 uncultured Sphingomonas sp.
ACCGTCAACAGCTTCACTTCGGTGTCGCTCGACCCGCCGCTGCTGCTTGTATGCCTCGCCAAGCAGGCGGCGAGCGCACCCGCACTGATCGAGGCGTCGCACTTCGCGGTAAACGTGCTGCAGACCGGGCAGCAGCCGGCCTCCATCCGCTTCTCTACGCGGGACGAGGACCGGTTCGGGACCACGCCCTGGTCATGCGGCGAGGCGGGCGCGCCCATCCTGAAGGATTCGCTCGGGGTGTTCGAATGCGAACGGTTCGGAGTCCATGACGGTGGCGATCACCACATCCTCGTCGGACGGGTGGTGAAGGCGAGCTTCGACGCGGGGCTCGACCCTTTGCTCTATTTCCGCGGCCGCTACCGGCGGCTGCATTTCGACTAGTCGACGATCAGGTCTTCAGGGTGCCGGGCGAACTGGCGGACGATCGCTGCGATGACGCCGCCGACGATCAGACCGGTCAGCGCTCCGGCAAGGGCATTCACCAGCCACTCGACAAGTCGTCCGCCCATGTTTCCGGCCCAGTGCGCGATGTCGTGAACGGCGTGCGTGAGGCGTTCGGCGAAGTGCAATTCCTCGACGCCGTGCAGCAGGATCCCGCCGCCGACCCAGAGCATGGCCGCAGTGCCGATCGCGGACAATGCCGTGAGGAGCTTCGGGACGACGTGCACCAGCGTGTCGCCGAATGCGCGAGCGCTTCGTGACCGCCGTCCGGCCATGTGCAGGCCAATATCGTCGAGCTTCACGATGAGGCCGACGACGCCGTAGACGCCCGCCGTGATGGCGAACGCGACAGCGACGAGCGCGGCGGCCGTCGTCCACAGCGGCATAGGGCCGAGGCTCGCGAGCGCGATCGCCATGATCTCCGCCGAAAGGATGAAGTCGGTGCGGATAGCGCCCTTGACCTGGAGCTTCTCCAGCTCGGCCGGATCGACCATCGCATCGACCAGCTCTTCCTCGTGATGGTGGTCGTGCAGCAGCTTCTCGAGGATCTTCTCGGTCGCCTCGAAGGCGAGATAGGCGCCGCCGAGCATCAGCAGCGGCGTGATCAGGAAGGGCGCGAAGGCGGTGAGCAGGAGCGCCGCGGGAAGCAGGATCAGCAGCTTGTTCCTGAGCGAGCCGACCGCGATCTTCCAGATGATCGGAAGCTCGCGTTCGGGAGCGAGGCCGATGACGTAGCGCGGGGTGACCGCGGTATCGTCGATGACCACGCCGGTCGCCTTGGTTGTCGCCTTGCCGGCGGCAAAGCCCACGTCGTCAATCGAGGCGGCAGCGAGCTTGGCGATGGTCGCGACATCGTCGAGGAGGGCGATCAGGCCGGAGGGCATCGCGGGGCCGATAGGCGAACTTGCGGTTCAGGCGCAATTCGCGCAGGCAGTCGCGCATGCTGGCACTGGATTTCGTCAAGGCGAACCGCGAGACGGTCGAGCGTGCGATCCGCGACAAGGGCGTGACCCTCGATCTCGGAGAGTTGCTCGCGCTGGATACGCAGGTGCGGGGGCTGAAGACCGAGGTCGAGGCGTTGCGGGCCGCGCGGAACAGCATCAGCGCCAAGTTCCCGACGGCCGCTCCCGAAGAGAAGGCCGACCTCGGCCGGAAGGCGAAGGAGGCGGGAGCGCGCATCAGCACGCTCGAAGCCCAGCTCGCGGGCGAGGAGGAAGCGCTGAAGGTGCTAATGCTACAGCTTCCCGGCATTCCTTACGAAGGCGCTCCCGTCGGTCCCGACGAGACCTACAACGAGGCGATCCGAACGGTCGGCGAGCCGCCGGAGTTCGGCTTCCAGCCGCTCGACCATGTGGCCCTGATCGAGAAGAACGACTGGGCGGACCTGTCGCGGGTAACGCAGGTGTCGGGCAGCCGCACCTATTGCCTCAAGGGCCGACTGGCGCTGCTCGAGATGAAGCTGATGGCCTGGGCGATGGAGAAGATCGCCGTTTGCGGCTTCAGTCCTATCACCGTGCCGGCGATCGCGCGCGAACAGGCCTTCCTCAACCAGGGCCAGTTCCCGGGCCACAAAGAGGAGACGTACGAGCTTCCCAACGACGATTTGTGGCTCGCCGGGACGGCCGAAG
>CBHTSV010000126.1:0-3831 GCA_966095215.1 uncultured Sphingomonas sp.
GGGCTGGTGCGCTTCCTCGTGCCGATGGCGTCAGGCGGCGAAGCGGCGATCATCGCCGGACGCGACTTTGCGCTCGATGGCGAGCTCGCTGCCCGGATCGAGCGCATCGTCGGCGAGGGCAATGTCGACCTGTCGGTCCAGGAGCCGCCAAAGCTGGCGCTGGTCGGCTAAGCCATCCAGAAGCCGTCGCGGTTCACGAGGCTCGTGATCCGCGCGTTTTGCTCCTCGTCCATTTCCTGCTTGAAGCGCGGGAAGTCCTCTTCCTCCTCCATGTGCGCATGCTTGGAGACCAGGTCCCGGAACTCGCGGACCTTCTCGAGCCAGTTGGACGCATCGGGCCCCATCTCGTTGAGATCGTAGATGAAGGTCTTGATGTAGCCGTGCTCGCTTTCGAGGGCATCGGCATCGCCGGCTTCATTTGCTTCGCGGAGCGCCGGATAGACGACCATCTCCTCCTGATGCGCATGCTTGTCGAGCGCATGGGTGAGCTTCATCAGGAGCATCTTGCGCTTGAAGGTCTGGCTCTCGTCCGTGGCCAGCATCTTGTCGAAGACCGCCAGCGCCATGTCGTGCTCGGTGGCGAGTATCTCATCCCAATCCCCCACTGCGGCTTCCATACCCTGCATGATCGCCTTGCGCCCGTAATTGGCAGCGAAGCCGATCGCGGCGCCCGCGAGCCCGGCGGCCAGGATCGGACCCGCGTTGTTTCCGAACGAAAAGGCGCTTCGGTTGCCGCTGCTGCGCTGTGAGCTGGTGCTGCGATTTGAAGAACGATTTTGCGTGCGAGTGGCCATGGACTCCTCCTTGCCGACGGTTCGTCCATTGAACGGAGGGTCCGCGCGGCTGTTCCTCGGGTCAGCGCAAATGCGCGCAGTTAAACGCCGTTGGCTGGCGGAGGCGGCGTTTCGCCTGGCGGAGGCGCCTGTTCGGCGGGAGGAGTCTCCGGCGCCGCCTCGTTGGCGAGCGGCTGCTCGGTCGTGGCCGGAGGAGCTTCCTCGATCATGTTTTCGACCGGCGGCGGAGGGGGTGTCGCGGTCTCATATTCCTCGCCTGGCAGCGGCCGCGCCTTCTTCGCGACCGGCGGCGGGGCTTTGTTCACCGGCACGACGGCGCCCTTGTAGACGCAGGCGTCGAGGCCATCGCGTCCAACCACGCGGACACGCGCCGCAATCGTGTTGCCGTAGCGGCGGGTGAAGCCCTTCGGCGCAATCGCTCCGCGCTTCTTGGGCAGTGGGAACACCGCGGCAATCCGCGCTGCCTCGGTCGCGCTCATCGCGCTCGCGTCATGGCCGAAATAGCGCTGCGACCCGGCGTTGACCCCGTAGGTCCCGATCCCGGTCTCCGCGAGGTTCAGATAAACCTCCATGATCCGGCGCTTGCCCCACAGATGCTCGATGAGGAACGTGAACCAGGCCTCGACGCCTTTGCGGGCATAGCCGCCGCCCTGCCACAGGAAGGCGTTCTTCGCGGTCTGCTGGCTGATGGTCGATCCGCCGCGAATGCGCCCACCCGAGGCGTTGCGCTGCATCGCGTCCTCGATGGCTTCGAAGTCGAAGCCGTTGTGCTGGCAGAACTTGCTGTCCTCGGCAGCGATGGCCGCGCGGACCATGTCGCGATCGATCTGGCTGATCGGCATCCAGTCTTTGTGAAGTCCACGACCCGCAAGGACATCGCCGATCATCGTCACGGTGATCGGGGGCGGTACGAACCGGTAGGCGAGCACCCACAGGATCGAGATGACGAAGAAGGCAAGGACCAGCTTGACGATCCAGCCGAGGATACGCCCGGGCAGCGAGCGTCTACGCCGTCGTTTGTATTGGGGAATGGTCGACTTGGGCCGCCTTGCCATGCTCCGGCCCTAGCGGCGGGACAACACGGCTGCCAAGACCTCTCCTTGCTGCGATGCAGCAGGGCATTTACATGGCAGATATGACCTCGACGAACGACATCCGCCGTGGCTTCCTCGATTATTTCGAGAAGAACGGCCACGCGCGGGTGCAGTCGGCGCCGCTGGTTCCGCAGAACGATCCGACGTTGATGTTCGTGAACGCCGGCATGGTGCCGTTTAAGAACGTCTTCACCGGACTGGAGAGCCGGCCTTATAGCCAGGCGACCAGCTCGCAGAAGTGCGTTCGCGCCGGCGGCAAGCACAACGACCTCGACAATGTCGGCTACACCGCGCGGCATCATACCTTCTTCGAAATGCTCGGGAATTTCTCGTTCGGCGACTATTTCAAGGATCGCGCGATCGAGCTCGCCTGGAATCTGTTGACGAAAGAGTGGGGAATTAGCCCCGACCGTCTGACGGCGACGGTCTATCACACCGACGACGAGGCCTACGATCTCTGGAAGAAGATCTCCGGCCTGTCCGAGAGCCGGATCGTCCGCATTCCTACCAAGGACAATTTCTGGGCAATGGGCGACGATGGCCCATGCGGTCCCTGCTCGGAGATCTTCTACGATCATGGCGAGCACATTCCCGGAGGCCCTCCAGGCAGCCCCGACGAGGACGGCGACCGCTTCGTCGAAATCTGGAACCTCGTCTTCATGCAGTACGAGCAGGCGGCAAACGAGATCGTCTCCGAGCTGCCGAGCAAGAGTATCGACACGGGCATGGGCCTCGAGCGCATTGCCGCGGTGCTGCAGGGCGTCCACGACAATTACGACACCGATACGTTCAGGGCGCTGATCCACGCCAGCGAGGAGCTGACGCGGACGAAGGCGGAGGGTCCGCAGCAGGCGAGCCACCGCGTCATCGCAGACCATCTACGGGCAAGCGGCTTCCTGATCGCCGACGGCGTGCTGCCGCTCAACGAAGGTCGGGGCTATGTCCTGCGCCGGATCATGCGCCGCGCGATGCGGCATGCGCATCTGCTCGGGGCGAAGGAGCCGCTGATGCACCGGCTCGTTCCGGCGCTCGTGGCGGAAATGGGCGCAGCTTATCCCGAGCTCGTCCGCGCGCAGCCGCTCATCGAGGCGACCCTGCAGCAGGAGGAGACTCGCTTTCGCCAGACACTGGCGACAGGCCTCCAGCTGCTGGAGGAGGCGACGGCGGAGCTGCGGAAAGGCGGAACGCTGCCGGGCGAGACCGCCTTCAGGCTCTACGATACCTACGGCTTCCCCTACGACCTCACCGAAGATGCGCTGCGGGCGCGCGGGCTGCAGGTCGACCGCAGCGGCTTCGATGCGGCGATGGCCGAGCAGAAGGCCAAGGCGCGAGCCGCCTGGAAGGGCTCCGGCGCGAAGGCGAGCGAGAACATCTGGTTCGACCTGGCCGAGGAACATGGAGCGACCGAATTCACCGGCTATTCGGGCGACGAGGGCGAGGGCATGGTGCTTGCGATCGTCAAGGACGGTGCGCGTGTCGAGAATGCCGAGGTCGGCGATACGGTCGAGATCCTGCTCAACCAGACGCCCTTCTACGGCGAAAGCGGTGGACAGATTGGCGACACTGGAAAACTGATCAGTCTTAAAGGCTTCGTCGGCGAAGTTGAGGATACATCGAAGCCGCTTGGCAAGCTGCACGTGCTGCGGACCAAGGTAGTCGGGGGCGAGCTGATAGTCGGTGAGACGCTTCACCAGGTCATCGACGCCGAGCGCCGCAACCGCGTCCGCGCGAACCATAGCGCGACTCATCTTTTGCACGCGGCGCTGCGAAAACGGCTCGGGCACCATGTGACGCAAAAAGGAAGCTTGGTTGCAGACAACTATCTCCGGTTCGACTTTTCACATCCGACGAAGATCGAACGAACGGGCCTGGATACGATCGAGAGGGATGTGAACGATCAGATTCTCGCGAACGTGCCGGTGGACACGCGCCTCATGTCGCCA
>CBHTSV010000127.1:0-1979 GCA_966095215.1 uncultured Sphingomonas sp.
CGATGAAGGACTGGTCGATCTTCACCTCGGTGAATGGCAGCTGGCGAAGCTGCATCAGCGAGGAATAACCCGTCCCGAAATCGTCGATGGCGAGGCCGATCCCCTTGATCCTGAAGCGGGTCAGTGTGTCCATCAGCTTGATGAGCGGCTGGGTCGCGCCCTCGGTCAGCTCGAGCACCAGTCGGTCGGTTGGCACATCCAGCGCCCTGCACATCCGCTCGACGAGGTCGGGGAAATCGAGATGCTCGAGGCTGAGCGCGGAAATGTTAAACGCGACGCAGGTGTCGAGGCCTTCCTCGCACCAGTCGAGCCACTGGCGCAGGATGGTTCGAAGGCCCCATTGCGTGAGCTCGTCGATGAGGCCGTGCTCCTCGGCGAGCGGCACGAAACGCGAGGGTTCGACGGCTCCCAGGTGGGGATCGTCCCAGCGGACCAGCGCTTCGACGCGGACGAGATGGCCGTCGCCGAGCGCAACCTTGGGCTGATAGACCATGTGCAGCCGCTGCTCCTCGAGCGCCCGTTCGAAACTGTCGAGCAGCCGAGCTTCGGCCTTGCGGGTCATATCACGAGGGTGGCCCTGAGCTGGGCGAGGATTTCCTCGAGCCGCTCGAGCCGGACCGGCTTTTCAAGCGGGCCGGCCATGTTGAGCCCCAGCGCCTCGCCGAGGCGGAACGCGGAATCCAGCACCCGGCGGTCGAACCCGCTGACGATCAGCACCGGTGAGCGGTAGTCCTGCTCGGCGAGGAACCGCAGCAGCTCGATCCCATCCATTCCGGGCATTCCGAGGTCGAGGACGACCATGTCGGGGCGGTCGGCCACAAACTGATCGCGAAACTGCCCGTCGTCGGAGGTGACGATGGGGTCGAAACCGCTGCCGCGGGCGGCATCGGCGATGAAATCGGCGAGCACCGGCTCATCATCGATCAGCAGCAACCGCGGTTGCGGCATCCAAACTCCTCTCTCCCCGAGGCGATGAGTGCGCCGCAAGGGCCCCCAAGGTCAACGGGAGAAACGCTCTTTTAACCCGCGGGGCCGTAGAGTCCCATTTTGGAGCGATTTGCGCTCGTGCGGAGGCGCTTGCAGGAATGTTCGGTTCCCTAATCAGACGGAAAGCCGCCAACCGGGAAAGCGGGCCCAACGATCCGGGCTTCGAGTCGACGACGGTGTCCTTGTCGACGGCCGTTCCGCGCCCGGCCGAGCGTCGCTCCCATCCGCGGCTCGACGCCATGCTGCGGGTCTGCAAGCTCACCCATCCCTCGGGCGAGCAGCAGCTGATCAAGGTGAAGAACATGTCGGCCGGTGGAATGATGGCGATCGTGCCGTTTCCGCCGCAGGTCGGCGAGCACGTCAATGTCGAGGTTTCGGGACAGAATATCCCCTCGACGATCGTCTGGACGCGCGAGGACATGGTCGGGATGAAGTACGACGAGGATGTCGACCTCGGCGAGCTTCTCGCGGGCCGCAAGGAGCGGCACGGCTTCCGTGCGCGCCCGCCGCGGCTCGAAATCCGCTGCAACGCCTCCGTGCGCGTCGGCAGCACCTATTACACCGTCGAGGTCCACGATATCTCGATGGGCGGAATGAAGGTCGAGCCGATCGCGGAATATTGCGTCGGCAAGCAGGTGACGATCGTCGTCGAGAGCCTGAAGCCCATCAAGGGCGAGGTTCGCTGGTACTCGGATCGCCGCGCCGGGATCATCTTCGACAAGCCGCTCGACTTCGACGAGCTGGCCGAGTGGGTCGGGAAGCGGCTCGAGCTGGCGAGCCTCAAGGCGTCATTCTCCTCTTACCAGGGGAAGTAACCCTCCCGTCATTGCGAGCGTGGCGAAGCAATCCAGCCTGGGTTGCCACGGCCGCTGCGCAGCCTCGCAATGACGGCAGTTCGCTCCTATCTCCTTCGGCACAAGCTAAAGGAGAGCGGATCATGGTCGAGGAAGTCGCAATTCTCGCAGGCGGATGCTTCTGGTGCACGGAGGCCG
>CBHTSV010000128.1:0-6529 GCA_966095215.1 uncultured Sphingomonas sp.
CCGAGTTCCGATGCGGAGGCCGACATCAGCTCGAACCGCCAGCCCTGCGCTTCGGCAAAGCGCTGATACATCCGCAGCAGGTCGCCGCCGAAGAGCGCAGCCTCGTCCCCACCGGTGCCGGCGCGAATCTCGAGCATCGCCGCGCGGTCGTCGGCCGCATCGCGCGGGAGCAGGCGGATCGCGAGCGCCCGCTCCGCTTCCGGGAGCCGATGACGAATATCCTCAGCCTCGGCGGCGGCCATCTCCTTGAGCTCGGGTTCGGCGGCGGGATCGGCGACCATTCCGTTCAGCACGTCGAGCTCGGCGCGAAGACGGCGCACCTCACGGGCGGCTGCGGCGACCGGCTCGATCTGGGCATATTCCTTCGAAAGGCGCACGAACTCGTCGGGCGTGATGTCGCCGCGCGCCATGGCGTTCGAAAGCTCCTGCTTCTTCGCCTCGATCGACGCGATCCGTTCGGAGGAGATGTGGGTCACCGCGCGATCGCCTCGGAAATGAGATCGAGCGAAACGGCGCGCTGTTCGCCGGTAGCCAGATGCTTGAGCTGCGCTTCACCCCGATCGAGCTCGTCGTCGCCGATGATCAGCGCATAGGCCGCGCCGGACTCGTTGGCCCTGCTCATGCGCTTCTTCATGTTACCGCGGTAACCCATCTCGCTCGCGATCCCCTCGCCACGCAGCCCAGCGACGATGCGCTGACTCTCTGCTACTGCTCTATCGCCAAGTGGAATGACTACGACGGTGGGCCTCTCCCGTTGCGGCGCGTCGATCATCATCGCCAGCCGCTCGATACCTGCAGCCCAGCCGACCGCGGGAGTGTGCGGCCCGCCAAGTGCTTCCATCAGCCCGTCATAACGGCCGCCGGCGATCACCGTGCCCTGCGCGCCGAGGCGTTCGGTTACGAACTCGAACGCCGTGTGACGATAGTAATCGAGGCCGCGCACCAGCCGGGGATTGCGCTTCCACGGCACGCCCGCGGCGTCGATACCCGCAGTCACGGCCTCGAAGAATTCCGCCGCCGCCGCAGTCAGGCAATCGTCGACGCTCGGCGCGTTCTCACAGATTGCCTGATCAGTGGGGTCCTTGCTGTCGAGAATGCGCAACGGATTGCGCTGGAGGCGCGCGCGGCTGTCCTCCGACAGGTCAGCCCTATGTCCCTCGAAATAGTCGATCAGCGACGTGCGCCACGCCTCGCGCGTTTCGGGGTCGCCGAGCGTGTTGAGCTCCAGCGTGACGCCGTCCGCGATGCCAAGCTCCTGCAGCAACTGATAACCGAGGCTCAGAAGCTCGACGTCCGCCTGCGGCTCGGCGGCGCCGATGATCTCGGCGTCGAGCTGGTGGAACTCGCGGAAGCGGCCCTTCTGCGGCCGCTCGTACCGGAACGCCGAACCGTGGGTCGCGACCTTCAGCGGCGCATATTGCTGCCACCCTTCGCTCAGATAGGCGCGGCAGATTCCGGCGGTAAACTCGGGCCGCAGCGTGATCGATTCCCCGCCGCGATCCTCGAAGCTGTACATCTCCTTCGAGACGACATCGGTCGTTTCTCCGATCGTCCGGGCGAACACGGACGTCTGCTCGATCGTCGGCACCTCGACGCGCCTGAAGCCAAACAACCGGCGCACGCGATCGAACGCCGCGACCACTGCCGCGAGGCGGTCGGCGTCTTCTCCGAGCAGGCTTTGCGTACCCCTGACGGGCTGAACGGACGTCATGCAGCGCCGCTAAAGCATGAATTAGCGAATTCGAAAACTCACTCGTCGCCGCCGCCCGAAGTGGCGCGCTGCTCGCGCTCCCGCTGGAACTGCCGGCGGAAGGCGGCGGGCGACGGCAGGAAGGCCTTGCGGAAGCTGATCATGATCGTCCGGCCAAGCGGGTCGAGCAGGTCCGGCTGGAAGTTGGGCGGCACCGCTCCCACCGCATCGCGCACCCTGGGCCTGGAGTTGAACAGGTTGTTGATCTCCAGCCGAAGCTGCGTGCCGCGCAGCCACGGGTGCTTGAGCGAAATTTCCGGAATGTCGCCGGGGTTGGCGAACAGCCGGAGGTCGAAAGTTGTCAGCGGCGAGAAGCGCAGATTGTCGCCGGTGAGCGTGTTGACGCTGGTGCCGCTGCGATAGTCGGCGCTGAGCCGCGCACCGAGCCCATTGTTGAAATAGCCCGCCTGCGCCTGGACCTGGTGGCGCGGCGTGCCCCCGGTCGAGCCGGCGGCGTCGCCGTGAAGGTAATCGAGGCCGAGCCCCGGCGCGATGGTTACCTTGTCAACGAAGGTGATCGTGTCGGTCAGCGAGAATTGCAGGCGGCCGCGATTGCCGAAGCCGCCGCGTCCGAAGCCGCCCCCACCAAAGCCGCGGCCGCCGAAGCCGCGTCCTTCGCCGCCTCCCGTCCCTTCAGGCGGTGGGCCGGGAGGCCGGCCGCCGGCTCCGCCCGGAGTCCCTCCGCGGCGTGCGCCGCCGAACTGCGCGCGGATCTGGTCGATCACCGATTGCGACGGCCGCTTCGACTTGAGCGGCTTCGAGAAATCGAGGCCAACCCGCAGCGTGTCCTTGCGCGAGCTGTCGAAATTCACCGGCCGCAGGTCGACGCTGATTAGCGGGCCGACGCAGGTCGTGGCGGGAGGCGTCGGCGTACACGCGCCGCGCACGAAGCGATCCGGGAAAGCCGCCTCGATCTCCGGAGTAACGGTGATGCTGGAGATCGGCCGGTCGATCCTCGAGTGGACATAATCGGCGCGCAGGCGAAGATCTGTATTCTTCAATGGCTGCCAATTGCCGCCGATCTTGAACACGTTGCGGCGGTCGGCGAGCAGGTCCGGGTTGCCGCCGGTGGTCGCCGTCACGAGGATCGTCTGGCCAGTGGTGAAATCGAAGATGCGCGTGTTCTCGGTCACCAGCACCGGGTCGCCCAGCTGGTTGATGGTCGGCGCACCTTCCTCGCGCGTCCAGCTGCCGATGAAGTTGAGGCGGTCGATCGGCGACCAGTTCGCGCCCGCGCCGATCGTGGTCAGCGTTCCGAAATCTGAGATCTGGTCGAGCTCGGCATTGGCGTTCAGGGTCAAATTGCCGAGCGCGCTGAAATCCTTGTTCCGTCGCGAGACCGGCAGGTCGAGATTGATTGCTGCCTGCCCGGTCGTCCGCCCGAGCGAGCTCGGGGTGATCACGCCGAGGTTGCGGCTCTCACTGTCGAGATGCTGTGTGTTTCCACCGAGCGTTAGCGTGGTCGTCGCATCGCCGGCCGGAAGCTTGAACAGGACTCCGTTCGCAGTGCCGGTCAGGTCTCCGCCAACATTTGTCGAGCGCGCGCGGTTGCGATCGAAGGCGGGGTCGTGGGGGTCGGTGAGCGTGAGGTTGCGCGAATAGTCTGCATTGCCGCTCACGTTGAAATGCCACCTCGACTTGTCCCAGTTGAGCGTCGTTCCCAGGTGCGCGGTGTTGCTGTTGGTGTTGCGATCACGCGGGTCGAGAATTGCATCGAGGCCGACCAGCGAATGGCCCTCATCATGTTCGAGCTCGGCATTCAGCGTTCCGGACACATTTCCGAAGACCTGGCGGTTGACCGTCGCGGTTCCGCGCAGCTGCGTGGCCGAAGGAAGCAATGAGCGGAACTGGCGGTCGTCGACCGTCGCGGTCGGCGAGAGGTCGATGTCGCGCTCGGACTCCCTCAGCAAGCCATTGCCGGACGCATGGACGTTCAGAGTCGTGCGGCCGTTCCGCTGGATCTGCAGTTGCGTGACGTCGCCTGTTGCGGCGGCATAACCGCCGTCCGTCGCCGCATTGCCGCTCGCCAGCGCGGTGGTTGAGCGGAAGCGCTGGCGAAGGACGAAGTTCACCACGCGCTTGTCGGCGCGATAGCCATATTTGAGCGCGACTTCTTCCGGCAGGATCTCGACCCGCTGGATCGCCTCGGTCGGGATGTCGCGGAGCTCGCGAAAGCTGGAGATGCGCTGACCGTTGAGGAGCAGCACCGGCGCTCCGGCGCCGCGACCGCGCGAGCTTCCGATCTCCGGCGCGAGGGCGTCGAGCAGCTCGTTGATGTTGCTCGCGCCCGTCGCGCGCACGTCGCGTGAATCGTAAGTCTTCTCCGGCGGGATGTCGCCGATGACGGAACCGCGCGGCTTCTGGCCGACGACGACGATCTCCTCTTCCTCGCCGGTTTCCTCGGCAGCCGCGCCAGCCTGCGTTTCAGTGGACGCCGCGCCTCCACCTTGCGTGGGTGGCTGTTGCTCCGGCGGCTGTTGCTGTTGCGTTTGGGCTTGGGCGGCGAACGGAAGAACAAAGAAGCCGCCAACCAGGAGCGAGAGGTGCGAAGCTCGAAATCTCATGGCTGCCCCCGGTAGAGCGACTGCGTGAACGATCGCTGACAACGCCGAAGTCTTCTACAAAGTGCCGAAAGCCGCCGACGAACGGCCAGCGCGAAGCCATTGCAGGACTGCGCGAAGGGTGTAGACGAAACCGCTTCCCTTATTGGTCGATATTCCAAGGAATTGCGTCGATGCGTCGTGCCGGTTTTGCAGTCTTTCTCGCCACTGTTGCTTTTGCATCGGCCGCATCGGCGCAGCCCGCTCCCCCGCAGAACAGCCGCCCGGCGCCCACAGCGAAGATCGACACGATCCCGGCCGCGCGCGACGTTCCGTTTCCGGGAACGATGCAGGTGACGGTCGACGCGTCGGACGTCACTCGCGGGATCTTCAAGATCCACCAGCACGTGCCCGTGCCTGCCGCCGGTGATTTCGTCCTGCTCTACCCCAAGTGGATACCGGGCGGGCATAACCCCCGCGGCGACATCCGCATGGTCGCGGGATTCCGGGCGAGCGCGAACGGGCGCCAGCTCGACTGGGTTCGCGACGACCTCGACGTGACGGCTTTCCACGTGAAGGTCCCCGCCGGCGTCAACGCGATCGAGGTCGACTTCCAGTACCTCTCGCCGACGGACGGCAACCAGGGCCGCACGGTCGCGACGCCCGACATGGCCAGCATCCAGTGGATTTCGAACTCCATGTATCCGGCCGGCTATTTCGTCCGGAACATTCCCGTCCAGGCATCGGTGATCGTGCCGAGCGGGTGGAAGGTCGCCACTGCGCTGCGTCCCAGCGGCCAGACCGGCAACCGCATCGATTATCCGGTGACGAGCTACGAGATCCTGATGGACTCGCCTCTAATCGCCGGCCCGCATTATCGTCGTGTCGAGCTGTCGCCCGATGTTGGCCTCGATATCATTGCCGACAACGAGGCGGAGCTGGCGTTCAAGCCGGAGCAGATCACAGCGCACAAAAGGCTCGTCGAGCAGGCGGTGAAGGCGTTTGGTGCGCAGCACTACGACCATTACGATTTCCTGCTGACCATCTCGGACAATCTCGGCGGCATTGGCCTGGAGCATCACCGCAGCTCCGAGGACGGAGTGAAGCGCGGCTATTTCACCGACTGGGACAATGTGCTTCGCGACCGCAATTTGCTGCCGCACGAATATACGCACAGCTGGAACGGAAAGTATCGCCGCGGCGCGAACCTGTGGACGCCCGACTATCGCACTCCGATGCAGGACGAGCTGCTGTGGGTGTACGAAGGGCAGACGCAGTTCTGGGGTTATGTGCTCGGCGCGCGCTCGGGAATGCTGTCGACGCAGGACACGCTCGACGCAATCGCGTCGACGGCCGCGACCTACAGCACCGGCACTCCGGGGCGGGCTTGGCGGCCGCTGATCGACACGACCAACGATCCCATCATCGCCAGCCGGGCTCCGCAGCCGTGGCGCAGCTGGCAGCGCAGCGAGGATTATTATAGCGAGGGCCAGCTGATCTGGATCGACGTTGACCGGATCATTCGCCAGCAGTCAGGCGGCAAGCGCTCGATCGACGACTTCGCCAAAGCCTTCTTCGGCGTGCGCGACCGCGACTGGGGCGAGCTCACCTATACGTTCGACGATATCGTCAAGACGCTGAGCCAGGTGCAGCCGTACGACTGGCGCTCGTACCTGCAACGGAAAGTCTATGACGTCGCCGCGCAGCCGCCGCTCGAGGGCATTAACCAGGGCGGCTATCGCCTGGTCTTCACCGACCAGCCGACCAACTGGTGGAAGAGCGGTGAGAAAAGGGGGAAGAACACCGACCTCACTTATTCGGGTGGGTTCGTGCTCGGAAGCGACGGGAAGGTTTCGAGCGTGCTGTGGGACAGCCCTGCGTTCAACGCCGGAATCACGGTCGGATCGCAGATCGTGGCGGTAAATGGCCGCAACTTCGACGGCGATGGACTCAAGAACGCGATCAAGAGCGCCGCGGGCAACGGCCCCGCGCCCGAGCTGCTGATCCACGACGGCGACGTCTATCGAACCGTGAAGCTCGATTGGCACGGCGGCCTGCGCTATCCGCGGCTGGAGAAAGTCGGAAAGGGCCCGGGCACGCTCGACGCTTTGCTCGCGCCGCGCTGAGCCGAAGCAAGGGAGGGGGTTGTATGCGTAAGCTACTGGGGACTGCGGCTTTGTTCGCGCTGACAGCATGCGCGACCACGCCGGTTCCAACTCCTCCGGCCCCAGCCACGGTC
>CBHTSV010000129.1:0-3094 GCA_966095215.1 uncultured Sphingomonas sp.
CGAGCATCATGACGATGTCCGCGGACCGAACGGCATTCTCGATCAAGCCGACATCGAGACCGGCGGCCTCAGCCTCGTTCGCGCTTCCGGATCCCGCGCGAAGCCCGACGACCACGTCGATTCCGCTGTCGTGGAGGTTCAGCGCCTGGGCGCGGCCCTGGTTGCCATAGCCGAGGATCGCCACGCGCTTGCCCGCCAGCGGGGCGGGGTCGATGTCGGCGTCTTTCAGAAGATCCATACGTCCGTTCGTCCCGAGCCTGTCGAGGGACTGCCCTTCACTTGTGGCTTTGAACAAAGGACAGGCCTTCGACAAGCTCAGGCCGAACGGGAACAGGAATTCCCCTGAACCGCGGCCATTCCGCAGGCGGCTGGTGCGCGAACCAGGTGTATTGGCGCTTGGCATAGCGGCGCGTTGCCTGCTGACCGGCGGCGATCGCCTGCTCTCGGGTCAGCTCACCACGCAGGTAAGCTGCGATCGCAGGCACTCCGATGGCCCGCGAGATCGGCAGGTTCGGATTGAGATTGGCTGCGAGCAGCCGCTCGACCTCCTCGACCGCACCCTCGTCGAACATTCTTGCGAACCGCGCGTCGCAACGGGCGTAGAGCCACTCGCGCGGCGGCAGCAGGATCAACGGGCGAAGTTCGACCACCTCCGCGATGCCGCCTTCGCGCAGCTCTTGCCATTGCGCCAGCGTGCGGCCGCTCGACAGGATCACCTCGAGTGCGCGCGAGGTTCGTGCCGTGTCGCCGGGCTTCAGCCGGGCGGCGGCCTCGGGGTCGAGCGCTTCCAGTTTCGCGCGATTCTTATCGACCGGCGTCTCGCGGACGCGCTGCCGGACCTCGGGATCGATTGGCGGCACTGGCGCAATGCCGTCGAGAAGCGTGCGGATGTAGAGGCCTGTTCCGCCGACGAGCACCGGCGTTCGCCCGCTCGCGTGAACGTCGGCGATCTCTCGTTTCGCCATTTCGGCCCAGTCCGCCGCTGAGCAAGGCACGGCGCCATCCAGGATCCCGTAGAGCCGATGCTCCACCTGCCGAAGCTCCTCCGCCGTCGGCGCCGCGCTCAGCACGGGAATGGCGGCATAGATTTGCGCACTGTCGGCGTTGACGATCACGCCTCCGATTTGCTGAGCATATTCGAGTGCCAGCGCGGACTTGCCGCTGGCGGTCGGCCCAGCAATTAGGGCGAGAGGAGGTTTGGGTTTCGGCGCCATGGCGGTTGCGACGCTGATAGCAGCGGGACGGCTCGATGACAGGTTGATCGACCGCGCCCTCGGCTTGTTGCGGGAGGTGGATCCGAAGGCGGCCTTCTCGCACTGGCTCGACGAGGGCGATGCGGCCGACCTCCGCTTCTCAGGAGATTTGAAGAGCGCGCGCTGGGCCTTGTCGGCCCTCGATGGCGTCGATGCCGTCGTCCAACCGGACGAGCCGCGCTGGAAGAAAATGCTTGTCGCCGACATGGACTCGACGATCGTCGGGCAGGAGTGCCTCGACGAGCTTGCGGATTATGCGGGCCTCAAGGAGCGGGTCGCGCAGATCACCGAGCGCGCGATGCAGGGCGAGATCGATTTCCGCGGCGCTCTGCGAGAGCGGGTGCGGCTGCTCGCGGGCTTGGACCAGCGGGCGCTTAGCCGCTGTCTCAATGAGCGTGTCGAGGTGACTGCCGGTGCGGAGACCCTTGTCCAGACCATGCGGGCAGGGGGCGCGAGCTGCCTTCTCGTGTCCGGCGGTTTCCTGTCCTTCGCGGATCCGATCGCCAAGGCCGTGGGGTTCGACCGGGTGAAGGCGAACCGCCTGGTGTTCGCAGGCGGCAAGTTAAGCGGCGAGGTTGGCGACCCCATTGTCGATGCGCTCGCGAAGCGCGACGCTCTGATCGACGCCCGGGAAGAGCTCGGACTCGATCGCCGCGACGTGCTCGCGGTTGGCGACGGGGCGAACGACAAGATGATGATCGAAGAGGCGGGGCTCGGAATCGCCTACAAGGCCAAGCCGGCGCTTGCCGAGGTCGCCGATGCCGAGCTCAAGCATCACGGCCTCGACGCTTTGCTGTGGGTGCAGGGCGTCCGCAGGCGCGAGTGGTTTCGCGGATAGCTATTTAGCCGACACGGGGAAGCAGGGCTGCGGGCCGAGCGCATTGCACGCGTCCTGGGCGGCGGACTGGCTTTCGAAGGGACCAACCTGCAGGCGCGTGATCGGACCCACCGGTATGTAGAAGGGGCTGCGGCCACTCAGCGCTGCCTTGCCTGAGAGCTTGCTAAACAACGCTTCGGCCCATGATCGTTTCGAGAAAGCTCCGAGCTGGATACGCCAGGCGCCCTTCGCGACCGGGGTCGCCTTCCTGGCTGGCTTGGGCACCTCCATGGCGGTTTTCCTGGGTGAAGGCTTGGCCGGCGGAGGCGCGGCTGCGACCTTCACCGGCTCCTGCGGTGTCACCTTCTTCTCTGGCGCTGGAGCAGGCGACGGGGTTTCAGCCGACGTAGGCAAGGAGAGCTGAAGCGCCTTCTCGCGGTCTTCGGCCGGCAGGAACTCGTCCATCCGTTGCAACGTCAAGCGGGCTGGCTCGAGGCTGGCCTCCGCAGCCCCCACGACATAGCGATAGCCGAGCAACGCGTCGCGCGGCACGCCTTCGCCGTTGAAGAGAGCGCTGCCATAGACGAGCATCGCTTTCGGCTCGCCCTTCACTGCAGCCATCTTCAGCCAGCGCATGCCGCCCGTCTGGTTGCCGCTCTGGAACAACATCATGCCGAGCGTCGCTTGCGCGTCGACATGGCCCTTGCGAGCGGCGCGTTCGAACCAGCCCTGGGCTGCAGCCATGTCTTGCGGGACTCCGCGGCCCAGGCGGTACGCCTGTCCGAGGTTGAATGCCGCGTCTGCGTCACCCTTGTCCGCCAGCGGCCGCCAGATGGCCACAGCCGCCGAATAATCGGCCTTCTGCCACGCTTCGATGCCCGATCGCACCGACTGCGCGCCTAGCGGAGCGCTGGCTGCCGCAATCACCAACAATGCAACTAAGTATCTGGAACGCATTCCTTATCCCACCCCGGACGGAGCTTAGCGGAGGTTCTTTTCCACGCAAATACGGTCGTGGCACCGT
>CBHTSV010000130.1:0-3695 GCA_966095215.1 uncultured Sphingomonas sp.
AGCTCATCGCCGCGCGCCACGACGCGAAGTCCGACGAGAAGCTCGTCGACCAGGCGATCAAGGAGATCGCCTCTCGCTAATCGTCATTGCGAGCGTAGCGAAGCAATCCAGCGGCGCTGACTGGATTGCTTTGTCGCTATGCTCCTCGCAATGACGCGCGCACTACTGTTGGTGCTGCCCTCCGGGCTGACTGATGCCTTCCAGGGCCTGGCCGGCAGTCTCGTCGTCCGTCTCACGGCTGAGATCGCCAAGGCTGACGATGCCGCACAGCCGGTCCTGGTCATCGATGACCGGAAGCCGGCGCACCTGCGCCTCGCTCATCCTGCTAGCGGCTTCCTCGCAATCGTCATCGATCCGGACGGAAACGATGTCGTTGGTCATCAGCTCTCGCACCGGAGTGTCGGGGCCATGGCCCTTGGCCACACCGCGGACTGCGATGTCGCGATCGGTGATCATGCCGATCAGGCGATCGCCCTCCGCCACCGGGATCGAGCCCGCATCGGCACTGAGCATGAAGGATGCGGCCTGCTGCGCAGATTGATCGGGCCGGATTGTCTGGACGTCGCGCGTCATCACTTCGCTGACTTTCATGGGGTCCTCCTCCTGTCAGGAAACTCACCCATGAAACGAACGGTGGTGCGCCCGGTTGCTCTTGTTACGGCACGTTTTCCGTCAGGAGGTCGTAGGCCGCGACCAGCTCGTCCTTCTGGTTGAAGATCTCGACTGCCCAGCGCACCACGCCGGTTTCCTCGCTCTTCAGCGACTTGGAGCGAACCGTCAGCTCAACGCGCATCGAATCGCCGGGATAGAGCGGGGTCAGGAAGCGCAGGTTCTCGAGACCCGTGTTGGCGAGCACCGGCCCCGGATCGGGATCGACGAACAGCCCGGCGGCGAAGCTGAGGATCAAATAGCCGTGGGCGACCCGGCCTTCGAAGATAGGCGAGGCCTTCGCCGCCTCCTCGTCCATGTGGGCATAGAATTTGTCACCGGTGAACTCGGCGAAATGCTCGATATCCTCGAGAGTCACCGTCCGGCTGGCGGTGTTCCACGTATCGCCGATGGAAAGCTCGCTCATCTTCCGGCGGAAGGGGTGGACGTCGATAACGTGTTTCGGCGCGCCGGGGACGTATTGCTCCGTGATCGCCGCAATCATCGCCGGCGAGGACTGGAGCGCGGTGCGCTGCATGTAATGCTTGACGCCGCGGACGCCACCCATTTCCTCGCTTCCGCCGGCGCGGCCGGGACCGCCGTGGACCAGCACCGGGAGCGGCGAGCCGTGACCGGTGCTCTCGGAGGCATTGTCGCGGTTCAGCACCAGCATCCGTCCGTGATGGGCAGCCGCGCCCTGGACGAACTCCCGCGCGGCCTCCGGCGAATGGGTGAAGAGCGAAAGCACGAGGCTGCCCTTCCCGCGGTTGGCGAGTGCAATGGCGTCCGTCATGTCCTTGTACGGCATGATCGTTGAGACTGGCCCGAATGGCTCGCAGTCATGGACAGCCTCGGTCTTCCATGGATCGTCGGTGCGCAGCAGCACTGGCGGGAGGAACGCGCCACCCGGCACTGGCGGCTCGGCATTCGGATCGCCAGAGACAATGCGCGCTCCAGCCGCCTCCAGCTCCGCTATGCGAGCGCGCACGTCGTCGCGCTGGCTGACGCTAACCAGCGCGCCCATGCGCGTGTCCTCCGCGCGGGGATCGCCGACCTTGGTCTTCGCCAACCGCTCGGCGAGCGCCTGCTGGACGGCATCGAGGTGCTCCGCGGGCGCCATGGCGCGGCGGATCGCCGTGCACTTTTGGCCCGCCTTCACAGTCATTTCGTTCGCCACTTCCTTGATGAAGAGGTCGAACTCGGGCGTGCCCGGCGCGGCATCCGGCCCCAGCAGCGAGGCGTTGAGGCTGTCCTGCTCGGCTATGAAGCGGACCGACTCACGAATGACCGTCGGGTGCGTGCGGAGCCTCAGTGCTGTGTGCGCGGAGCCGGTGAAGCTGACGATGTCTTGGCCAGTGAAGTGATCGAACAGGTCGCCTACGCCGCCTACGATCAGCTGCACCGCGCCGGCCGGAAGCACATTCGCCTCAATCATGATCTTGAACGCGGCTTCGGCGAGATAGGCGGTCGCCGACGCCGGCTTCACGATCGCCGGCACGCCCGCGAGCAGAGTGGGCGCGAGCTTCTCCAGCATCCCCCAGACAGGAAAATTGAATGCGTTGATGTGCACCGCCGCGCCCTGAAGCGGGGTGTAGATGTGCTGGCCGACGAACGTCCCCTTCTTCGACAGCCCCTCAAGCTGACCGTCCAGCAGCACATGGGCGTCGGGCAGCTCGCGGCGGCCCTTCGATGAGAAGGAGAAGAGCGTGCCCGCGCCGCCCTCGATGTCGATCCAGCCGTCCTTGCGCGTCGCGCCGGTGAGATAGTTGAGCTCGTACAGCTCCTCCTTGCGCGCCATGATCGCGAGGCCGAGCGCCTTGATCATCCGCGCGCGCTCGTGGAACGTCAGCTTGCGGAGCGCGGGACCGCCGACCTCTCGGGCGTGGCGAAGCATCGCGCCGAAATCGAGTCCGCCGGATCCGGTCGTTGCTACCGGCGCGCCGTCGATAGCGCTCGGGATCTCGACTGCGCCGTCACCCGCGACCCAGCGGTCGCGCTCGTAATTGAGGAGCTTGAGAGTTTTCATTCCTACACCCGTCAGCCTGAACTAGTTTCAGGGCCTATTTCGGAGACCGCCTCGCCCTATGAAGAAAATGGATGCTGAAACAAGTTCAGCATGACAGAGAAGGCGTGAGGAGAGGGTAGGAATGGTCGAACCGGTACGGCCGATTGCGATCGAGGACATCGAAGCCGCGCGCGAGCGGATCAAAGGCACGGTGCTTCGAACCCCGCTCGTGAAGTTCGATGACGGCCTCTACCTCAAGCTCGAGAACCTGCAGCCGACGAATGCCTACAAGATCCGCGGCGGCGCGAATGCGGTCGCGAAGCTTTCCGACGAAGAGCGCGCGAAGGGGGTCTGGACTATCAGCGCGGGCAATGCGGGGCAGGGCGTCGCTTATGCCGCGCGGCAGTTCGGCGTGCCGAGCACCGTCGTCGCCATCGAGACCGCGCCGCAGACCAAGCTCGACCGGATGCGGGCGCTGGGAGCGGAGATCGTGCCGGTGTCGTACGACCGCGCCTGGGTCGCGGCGGAGACGCACGAATTTCCCGGCCTCGACGGAACCTTCATCCATCCGTTCGACAATCACGATTTCATCGCCGGCCACGGCACGATGGGTCTCGAGATCCTCGAGGATTGTCCCGACGTGCGCACGGTTATCTGCGCAATCGGCGGCGGTGGACTGATCACCGGCGTCGCCAGTGCGATCAAGGCGAAGCGGCCAGAAGTGAAGGTGCTCGGCACCGAGCCGGAGACGGCGGCGCCTTACGAGTACTCGTTGCGGGAGGGCGGCCCGCGCAAGTTCCCCGAATGGCAGGCGTCGTTCGTCGACGGAGCCGGCGGCAAGAGCGTCACCGAGCGGATGTGGCAGCGGATGCGGCCCGTCACCGACGGCACGATCACCGTGACCCTTGACCAGACGAGCGAGGCCATGCGCTTAATAGCGGAAAAGTCGCGGACCATCGCCGAAGGGGCGGGAGCGCTGGCGCTGGCTGCTGCTCCGACCGGTGACGCGGGAGAAGGGCCGATCGTCTGCGTTGTCTCGGGC
>CBHTSV010000131.1:0-3201 GCA_966095215.1 uncultured Sphingomonas sp.
CGGACATTTCGGTGGCATAGCCGCCAGCCCCCTCGCCTTCGATCCCGGCGACATTCTCGACGAAGATCGGCTTGGCGCCGAGCGACTGGATTTGCTCTTTCGTGGCCGAGCGGACGTCGGTCGCGCTGACCTGAGCGCCGAGGCGCTTGGCCGTGGCGATCGCCTGCAATCCCGCGACCCCAACGCCCATCACGAAGACCTTCGCCGGACTGACCGTGCCGGCGGCGGTCATCATCATCGGAAAGGCGCGGCCATAGACCGCGGCGCCATCGATCACCGCCTTGTAGCCGGCGAGGTTCGACTGCGACGACAGCACGTCCATGGACTGCGCGCGCGTGATCCGCGGCATCCACTCCATCGCCATCGCCTCGAGGCCGACCGCGGCATAGGCCTCCACAGTCTCGCGCTGCCGCGCTGGATCCAGGCTGCCTACAAGCAGCGCGCCCTTCTCGGCGCTCTTCAGCGTCTCAGGGTCCGGACCCTGCACGCAAAGAATGATTCCGGCGCCCTTCAGCACGTCAGCCCGGCCGCCCAGCAATGCACCCGCCGCTTCGAATTCGGAATCAGGCACGGACGCCTGTTCACCCGCACCGCGCTCGACTGCCACATCCGCGCCGAGCGCGATGAACTTCTTCACCGTTTCCGGGATCGCAGCGCAGCGGGTCTCGCCTTCGCCAGTCTCCTTCAGAACCGCGATCTTCATGAAATGAAGCGACTTATCTCAGGATGAGGAGAACGATGAAGCCGATCACCAGGCAGGTCAGCGCCCCCCACTTCAGCAGCTTTGTGAAGCGGAGATAGTCCTTCACGTGGACCGCGACGTCCGGCGTCGGCGGACTTGCCAGCAAAGGTTCTTCGTCGTGAGCCATTCCAATCCCCTCATGTTGTGCGGGGTCCATAACAAGGCGTGGGCGTGCACCCAAGCCGGTTTTAAGCCGACCTTTACTCCTTCAAACATAGATTGGCCGCCCGAAAGACGGACATGGCTGAAGAGCGCACCCGATCCCTATTGCTGATCGACGCGGATGCGGACGAGCGGAGGCTGATCTCCGCAATCGCCGCGCGCGCCGGCTGGAGCGTCGTTGGAGCTGCCGACGACGAGACGGCAATCGGACTTCTGCAGGGGCCGCACGGCCGCGAGGTGCAAGCTGTGCTGATCGGAGCGTGGCGGGGTGAGAGCGGGCCCCGGCTTATCGACGCCCTGCGTCAGAAGCGTGACAAGCTGCCGGTGATCGTCCTTTCGCACGGCGATAGCGTTGCGATGGCGGTCGATGCGATGCGCGCCGGCGCTACCGATTTCCTCGTGCGGCCTGTTGCGCCCGAGCGGCTGCTCGAAGCGCTCGCCACCACAGCCGACCGCCGCAAGGGGGTGGGAGAACTCGTTCCGGTCTCCGAGAAGCTCGCGCCTTCGCTTTCGCTCGAGCAGTTGATCGGCGCCGCGCCCGAATTCCGCTCCGCCCTTGCCGTTGCCGCCAAGGCGGCCCGCAACCGCCTCCCGATCCTGATCATCGGGGAGCCTGGCACGGGCAAGGAGACGGTCGCTCGGGCAATCCATTCGGCGAGCCTGCGCGCTCGCGGGCCGCTCCTGCTGCTCGACTGCAAGGCGGTCGCCGGCAACATCATCGACAGCGAACTCTTCGGTCATGAAAAGGGCGCCTTTCCGGGCGCGTTCGCATCGAAGACGGGCAAGCTGGTGCTCGCCGACGGCGGTACTTTGCTCCTCGACGAGGTTGGTGCCCTTCCGGCCGAGACCCAGGAGATTCTCGACCGGGTCCTCGCGACCGGCGAGGTTCGCCCTGTCGGTCTGAACGGCAGCCATTCGGTCGACGTCCGGGTGATCGCGACGAGCAGCCGGCCCCTTCCGGAGGACTTCCACGCCGGTCTCGCCGAGCGCATCGGCGCTACGACCGTCACACTTCCGCCGCTTCGCGAGCGCAGCGGAGATATTCCCGCCCTCGCGCGCCATCTGTTGACGCGCTTCGCGGAACAGACCGGCCTCAGGCCGCTCACCATCGGCAATGACGCCCTTGCGGTGCTGATGCGCTACGGCTGGCCGGGCAATGTCCGGCAGCTCGCGGGAGTGCTGTTCCGTGCCGGCCTGCAATGCGAGAGCGGGTCGCTCACTGCCGAGCATTTCCCGCATATCGCGGTGCAGTCGCGCTTCTCCGGGCGCCGCACGGACATTTCGCCCAGCATGAGCAACGCCAGCAGGGACGAGGCGCTTGCCAACGCTCCCGGCGTTACGCTCTACACGAGCGACGGCAATTTGCGCCCGCTCGAGGACATCGAGGCCGACATCATCCGCCTCGCTATCGGCCATTATCGCGGCCGCATGACCGAGGTCGCGCGCCGTCTCGGGATCGGCCGCTCGACCCTTTACCGCAAGCTCGGCGAGCTCGGCATCGACACCGCGGCTTAGGCGGCTGGACCCGCCGAAAAGCCGCGGTGTGCCGCCTAGGTGGCGGTCAGGTGATGCGCAAGCAGTCGGCTCAAGCGACTGTCAGCCAACCCCGAGCGCGTCATCCGCTGGATGATGTCCAGATCGGGGGAGCCGTTCCCCTCGACGATGATCGGTCCATCTTCGGTCGGTGCAATGTCCCAGCCGACGATCGTGCGATCATCGAACGCGACGTGCGCCCGCCGTGCAAGCTGGCACGCCTCATTCCACTGCGGGACGAAGCGGCCGCAAATCTGCGCGCCGGTGTTGGGGTGTTTTTCAATCCATCCCAGACGCGCATCCATTCCGAGGTTCGATGCCGGCCCGAGTTCGCCAGACTCGAGATCGACTGCGGCGGCAATTCCGCCTGAGTGGAAATTGTCGACCCGATCGTTGTCGCCGATCGCCATCCGCATGACCGCCGCCACGACCTCCGGCCGATCGCGCTCGTCCAGGCAGGTGACGATTCTGATAGTCGAGAGCGCGCCGTTGTTGACCTCCGAGAGCTCGTCGCAGTTCTGCACGCGCGGTTGGACCAGCATGGGCCTCGAGCGGGACCGCGCGCCGAGACGCTTGAGGAACTCGCTTTCGGTCAGAGGGCCGTTGCGCTGCTCGCGAAAGCCGCCATCGAAGCGATCCCATCGCTCGGCGCCCTTGCCGCCGGTCCCCTGGACGGGTTTCAGGAAGAGGTCGGCTTCGGGCAGATGTGCGCCGTCCAGGAGCTCGACTTTGCCGTCGAATGCGGCCGCGACCACCGGGACGAC
>CBHTSV010000132.1:0-6698 GCA_966095215.1 uncultured Sphingomonas sp.
CGGAGCGATCACCCGTCAGCTCCGCCGCCTCGGTGCCTCGTGCGACTGGGCCCATGAGCGCTTCACCATGGACGAGGGATTTTCGCGCGCCGTCACGAAGGTGTTCGTCGAGCTTTACCGTCGCGGCCTCGCCTATCGCGACAAGCGGCTCGTCAATTGGGACCCCAAGTTCCAGACGGCGATCAGCGACCTCGAGGTGGAAACCCGAGAGATCAACGGTCACTTCTGGCATCTGAAATATCCGCTCGCCGATGGAAGCGGAGCGATTCAGGTCGCGACCACTCGGCCGGAGACCATGCTAGCCGACATGGCGGTCGCGGTTCATCCCGACGACGAGCGGTACAAGGCGCTGGTCGGCAAGGTGATCCGGCATCCGATCACCGGCCGAATGATTCCGATCGTCGCCGATGAGCATGCCGATCCCGAGCTTGGCTCGGGCGCGGTCAAGATTACGCCGGGGCACGATTTCAACGATTTCGAGATCGGCAAGCGCGCCGGAATTGCTCCCGCCGACATGCTCAACATGTTCGACGCGGAGGCCTATGTCGTCCAGGCGCAGGACGGGCTGATTCCTCAGGAGCTGCTCGGCCTGACGCGCCAGGAAGCGCGCAAGAAGGTGGTCGAGCTGCTCGAAGCCGAAGGTGCGCTCGTCCGCGTCGAGGATCGAGTCATCCCGACTCCCTACGGCGACCGCTCGGGCGTCGTCATCGAGCCGTGGCTCACCGATCAATGGTATGTCGACGCGGCCAAGCTCGCTTTGCCGGCAATTCAAGCCGCCAAGAAGGGCGACATCAAGATCGTCCCCGCCACCTGGGAAAAGACCTGGTTCAACTGGCTTGAGAACATCCAGCCCTGGTGCGTCTCGCGCCAGCTCTGGTGGGGTCACCGAATCCCCGCCTGGTACGCCGAGGACGGCCA
Organism: uncultured Sphingomonas sp.; assembly: GCA_966095215.1. Taxonomy (GTDB): domain Bacteria; phylum Pseudomonadota; class Alphaproteobacteria; order Sphingomonadales; family Sphingomonadaceae; genus Sphingomicrobium. The sequence continues at coordinate 919 of CBHTSV010000132.1, forward strand.
CGTCTTCGTGGCGGAAACGGAGGAGGAAGCGCGCAAGAAGGCGGGTGACCAGCCGCTGCGCCAGGATGAGGACGTGCTCGATACCTGGTTCAGCTCGGCGCTCTGGCCTTTCGCCACGCTCGGCTGGCCTGACGACACCGAGGACCTCAAGCGCCATTACCCCAACGACGTACTTATCTCGGGCTTCGATATCCTCTTCTTCTGGGATGCCCGGATGGCGATGCAGGGCATCGAGTTCATCGGCGAGGTGCCGTGGCGCACGCTCTATCTCCACGGCCTCGTCCGCGACGCGCAGGGCCAGAAGATGTCCAAGTCGAAGGGCAACACGGTCGACCCGCTCGGCCTCATCGACAAATATGGCGCCGACGCGCTGCGCTTCACGCTCGCCGCGATGGAAAGCCAGGGGCGCGACATCAAGCTCGATGAGAAGCGCGTCGAGGGCTACCGCAATTTCGCGACCAAGCTGTGGAACGCCGCGCGATTCCTGCAGATGAACGGCGTCGGCGCGAGCGACAGCATCTTCGCGCCTGAGGCTCAACTGCCGGTCAACCGGTGGATCATCGGCGAGGTGGTGGAGACGCTGGCGAAGCTCGACCGCGCCTTCGACGAGCTGCGCTACGACGAGATGGCGGACGCCATCTATCACTTCGTCTGGGGCACCTTCTGCGACTGGTACGTCGAGCTGGTGAAGGGCGCGTTCGACGATGAAACGAAGGCCGTCGCCGCGTGGGCGTTTGACCAGATCTTGGTGATGCTCCACCCGCTGATGCCCTTCATCACCGAGGAGCTTTGGCAGTCGATGGGAGACCGCGGCGACCATCCGCTGATCACCGCCGCGTGGCCTGATCCGCGGGCGCAGGTCGATCCTCATGCCAAGGCTGAGATCGAGTGGCTCATCGACTTTATTTCCGAGACCCGAGCGATGCGCGTCGAACTCAACGTGCCCTGGAGCGCGACCCTCGAACCAATCGCAATCGGCGGCCCGGTCGATCAGCTGAACGGCCAGACGGCGATCCTGTCGCGAATGGCAAAACTCGGGCCCGCCCGGACTGCCGATGCGCCTCCACAGGGCTCCGCGCAGATCGTGGTGCGCGGCCAGACCTACGCCTTTCCCCTCGCCGAGCACATCGACCTGGAAGCCGAAAAGTCGCGCCTGTCGAAGGCTGCGGCGAGCGCGGAGAAGGAACGCGACGGCCTCGCCCAGCGCCTGGGCAATCCGAATTTCACCGAGCGAGCCCGGCCCGAAGCCGTCGAGAAAGCGCGCTCGGACCACGAAGCGAAATCAGCCGAAGCGGAGCGCCTGCGGGCTGCGTTGGAGAGACTCGGCTAGCACTGTTGTTATTGCGAAGCATTCGCACTACGGCTCCCTTTCAACTTCAGAAGGGGATTCGTGGATGCGTATCGCTGTTGCCGCCGGTTTGATCCTGGCTGCGGTCTCGATCTCAACGGCGGCAGGCGCCGCGCCAGGGCTTGGCGACAAGGTCTATGGCGCGACCGTGGAGCCCGGCGTCACGGAGTTCGAAGCTCGTTACGGCCGCTTCATGGGCGACGAGGCAGACGGCGAGGACGCCCTGAAGCTCGAAGTCTCGCACGGATTCAGCTCTCGCTTCTACGGCGCGGTTCTTGGTGAGTTCGAGCGCGAGGCAGACGAGAAGCGCGAACTGGAGGCGCTCGCCGTCGAGGGAATCTACACGCTCGGCCAGGTCGGCGGGATCGATACGGCCTTGTACGGCGAATATGAGGTTGGGCTGCACGGCCCGGACAAGATCGAGACCAAGTTGCTGCTGCAGAAGCGCGCCGGGGAATTCGACGGGCGGCTGAACCTCATCGCGGAGAAGGAGCTGAACGGCGAACCCGTCGAACTGGGCTATGCGGCCTCGGCCGATGTCGAGGCGATTGGCGAAATCCGTGTCGGCGCGGCCGCCTTTGGCGACCTCGGCACGACGAAGCATCTGTCGACCAGGGGAGAACATTTCGCCGGGCCGATCATCAAGGCCGAGGTCGAGCGCCTGTTCGGCGATGCGGAGCTCGAAGTCGAGACCGGCTATCTGTTCGCGATCGGTCGGGCGCGCGACGAGACAAACGGCCAATTCCGACTGTTGCTGGAATTCGCTAAGCGCTTTTGACGACGCGTCCAAAGCTGGGCGTGCGCGTTCGTGCATGCCTGGGAGATGGACGTGGCAGAAGCGAATCGAGCGGCCAGAGTGCACGGCGGGCGTGACCTGACTCAGGGCAGCATCGGCCCGACCCTGCTCGCCTTCGCGCTGCCGATGCTCGCATCCTCTATCCTTCAATCGCTGAACGGCACGATCAATGCCATCTGGGTCGGCCGCTTCATCGGCGAAGGCGCGCTCGCCGCGACGTCCAACGCCAACATGGTGATGTTCCTGCTGACCGCCTTCGTGTTCGGCTTCGGAATGGCTTCGACCATTCTCATCGGCCAGTACTGGGGCCGAAAGGACGTGGACGCCGCCCGCCGCGTGTTCGGAACCGCCGGCGGATCCTTGCTGCTGGTGGCGATCCTGATCGCTATTGCCGGCTACCATCTTTCCGGCACGATCCTCGACCTGCTCGGAACACCGCCGGAAGCCACTCCGCTCGCGCTCGATTACCTGCGAGTCATCTTTCTCGCGATGCCGGCGCTGCTCCTTGTGACGCTGCTCATGATGGCGCTGCGTGGCGCGGGCGACAGCTTGACGCCGCTCTGGTTCATGATCGTGGCCGTGGTGCTCGACAGCGGACTCAACCCCGTCTTCATCCTCGGGCTCGGGCCGGCGCCAAGACTGGGGATCGCCGGCTCGGCGACGGCGACGCTCATCGCCAACTATGCCGCGCTGATCGGCCTGCTTGCCTACATGTACATTCGCGATCTCCCGCTGCGGCTACGCGGCGGCGAGCTGCGCTATCTGTGGTGCGACCTCGCCATCCTGAAGACGATCGTCGTCAAAGGCCTGCCCATGGGCATCCAGATGGTCGTGATCTCGATGTCTGCGCTGGCGCTGGTCGGCCTCGTCAATCGCGAGGGTGTCGACACCACGGCGGCCTTCGGTGTTGCGCTGCAGCTGTGGACCTATGTCCAGATGCCGGCGATGGCGCTGGGGGGAGCCGTTAGCGCGATGGTCGCGCAGAATATCGGGGCGGGCCTCTGGCATCGGGTCAATCAGGTCACCCGCTCGGGCATCGGCTACACCTTGCTGATCACCGGCGGCCTGATCGTCCTCATGACGCTCGCCGACCGCGCGGTCCTCGCATTGTTCATGGGCGCGGACAGCCCCGCTCTGCCGATCGCGCAACATATCCATCTGCTCGCGACCTGGAACTTCCTGCTGTTCGGGGTGACGATGGTCCTCTTCGCCACCGTACGGGCCAACGGGGCCGTCTGGGCGCCGCTCATCATCCTCGCCATTGGCCTCGTGCCGGTCCGCTTCGGCTGGACGCTGGGGACGTATGACCGGCTCGGCGCCGATGCCATCTGGACGAGCTTCCCGGTGAGCTCGTTCGCCAATCTCGCTTTGGCGCTCGGCTATTACCTGCACGGCGGCTGGAAGAAGGCGCGAATGGCGGTCGGGCCGATTGACGAGCAGGAGCTGGTCGAGGGAGCAGAGGCGACTCGCGAGCCTGGCGGAGCGCTCAACCCGGCTGGATAAGCTCTAGCTCGTCATCCCCGCGAAAGCGGGGACCAAGGTAAAAGAAAGAACTAGGTTCCCGCTTTCGCGGGAATGACGATATGGGGGTACCAAATGGCCTCCGCTTCCTTCCCATACCTGCGCATGCGCCGCGGCCGGGTCGCGCCATGGATGCGCGACATGCTCGCCGAGCACCGGCTGCGCCCGAGCGATTTCATCTGGCCGCTGTTCGTTTGCGACGGCCGCGACTGCGAGGAGCAGATCGGCTCCCTTCCGGGCGTCAGCCGCTGGAGCGTCGACCGGCTCCCCGGCATCGTCCGCCTGGCCGCGGAAGCTGGAATTCCGTGCGTCGCCTTGTTTCCCAACACGCCGGAACAGCTGCGGACGGAAGACGCACGCGAGGCGCTCAACAAGGACAATCTCATCTGCCGCGCCATCAAGTCGATCAAGGACGCGGTGCCGGAGATCGGCGTCCTAACGGACGTGGCGCTCGATCCCTACACGGCGCACGGCCATGATGGATTGGTCGACCGGGCCGGCAACGTCATCAACGACGACACGGTGAAGGTCCTGACAGACCAGGCGCTCGTCCAGGCCGAAGCGGGAGCCGACATCGTCGCGCCCTCGGACATGATGGACGGCCGCGTTGCCGCGATCCGGCAGGCGCTCGAGGAGGCCGGGCACCAGAATGTCGCCATCATGGCCTACGCGGCGAAATACGCGTCGGCCTTCTATGGCCCGTTCCGTGAGGCGGTCGGCTCGTTGGGCCGCCTTAAGGGTGACAAGCGCGGCTACCAGATGGACCCCGCCAACATCGACGAAGCGCTTCGCGAGGTGGAGCTGGACCTCTCTGAAGGCGCCGACTTCGTAATGGTGAAGCCGGGGCTGCCGTACCTCGACGTCGTAGCGCGCGTGAAGGATGCGTTCGGAGTGCCGACCTTCGTCTACCAGGTGTCAGGCGAGTATGCGATGATCGAGGCTGCAGCGGCCGCGGGAGCGGGGGATCGGGCAGCGCTGATCCTGGAAACCCTGCTCGCCTTCAAGCGCGCGGGAGCGACGGGCGTCCTCAGCTACCACGCGCTCGCGGCAGCCCACCTCATCAATGGCTGAGCTGGTCGCGGAGACCGAGCGACTGATGCTTCGGAATTGGCGCGAGGCTGACCGGGACGACTATCTGGCGACCTGCAATACCGAAGCAGTGACCGCGCATCTGAACGGCCCCGCCTCCGTGGAAGACATCGACGCCGCATTTGGCCGCATCGCCCGGAGCCAGAACGACAATGGATTCAGCTTCTGGGCGATCGAGCGGAAGTCCGATGGCGCACTGCTCGGCTATTGCGGTCTTCGGATCTGCGACGACCTCGAGCGGCCCGTCCACGGAAATGTCGAAATCGGCTGGCGCCTCCGGGAGGATGCCTGGGGTCAGGGCTATGCCCGAGAGGCGGCGCAGGCGGCGCTCGATTGGGCATGGGCAAATCTCGACGTCGAGCGGGTCGTTTCATTCACGGTTCCCGCGAACGAGCCGAGCTGGCGCCTGATGGAGCGGCTTGGAATGACCCGCCGGCCGGACCTCGACTTCGCGCACCCGGGGTTCCCGCCGGATCATCCGCTGAGTCGGCACGTCACTTACGTGGCCGAGCGCCCGTCGACCTAGATCCCCAGGCGCCGCTGGATGGCGGCGATCCGGTCCGCCTGACGCTGGTCGATCGCGCCGGCTTCCGCGCCCGCAGTTTGGATCGCTGCCAGATCGGCTGGCGCAAGGCCCTGTTGAGTCTGCAACATGGTCGCGCCGATGGCGTCGATATCGCCGAGCGCCCGCACGGTCGGGCCTCGTGCTTCGACCGCGGCGGACAGCGCCTGCTGCGCCGCGACCCAGCTCTCGCTCTGCGGCGCTCCGGCGCCCGCCGCGAGCCGTTCCGCCTCATTCGCCAGCGGATCGAAATCGGCGTTGCCGCTGCGCGCCTGGCCGACGAGCTCTGCAAGGCGCGCAGCGAGTGACGCGCTCACAGGCCGATCGTTCATCGGCCGGACCACGGCCACACGCGGATCGATCTCTTCGGAGGCTCGCGGCTGAAGCGAGGGGAAGGGGCCGCCGGCCGGAGCGCAGGCGCTCAGCGTGAGGATCGTCAGAAGCAACGCACTTCGCATCGTGCC
>CBHTSV010000133.1:0-5612 GCA_966095215.1 uncultured Sphingomonas sp.
CCACGCGCGGGAGAACCGCGATGGTCGGGTAGCGATCGGCGAGGATCTCGAGCCTGTGGCGTTTCGGACCGTCACCGACGAGGATCAGGCCGACCGGCAGCCTTCGCGCATATTCGCCGACGGCGTGAGCGACCATCTCCCACCTCTTCTCGGCGGAGAACCGGCCGACAGCCAGGAGCAGGATCGCGCGGTCGTCGAGCCGCAGCGCTTCAAGCGCTGCAGCGCGAAGGTCCTGTGACCGGAGAGCCGGCGAGAAGAGGCCGGCCTCGACTCCCAGGCGCACCGTCTCCGCATTGCGCACTCCGCCGGCGCTCAGGCGGTCGGCGAGGTGGCTGTTGGCGCAAACCACCGCGTCGAACATCCTTCCAAGACCGCGCAGGTGCTTCCAGAACCACTCGAACCACCGGTCGATCGTGCCGATCGAAGCGATGCCGCCGAGCCAGCGGTAGGCATAAGCGGCGAGCGGATCCGAGTGCATCAGCAGTGATCGCGTCGCGCTGCCCTGCCACCGGCCGACCATCGTCGCGCTCGACCAGGGAGATGAAACCTCGACATGGTCGGGGTTCCAGAAGTCGAGCGCGCGATGAATCGCGCTTTCGTCGTTGAAATATCGGTAGCGGCGATCGACCGGCAGCAGCGGCGAAGGAATGGTCGCGACAAATGCGCTCGGGCCTATTCTGACGACTTCCTCATGCGCGCCCGGAGCAATGACGATGAGCTCATGACCCAGGCGCGGCGCCGCCCGCAGCTTCGCATCGACATACGTCCGGACTCCGCCGCCCGACGGCGTGTAAAAAGCGCAGACATCGACAATTCGCATTGCTCGCCGAAGCCCGAAAGCGACCACCAAGTTCAAATGAAGTTTTCGTAATGAACTGGCGGACTCTGGCGAGCGGACGCACATGAGGACGATGAAGCCAGCGAGCCCGCGCAAGCTGATCGCGTCCGTCCACGACGTGTCCCCGCGCTTCGAAAGCGAAATCGATCGGCTGCTCGATGTGCTTCGTCCGCACATCGGCGGCAAGCTTGCGCTGCTGGTGGTGCCGAACCACTGGAACGAGGCGCCGATCGTCGGCGGCTCTCCCTTCGCGTCGCGGCTGAGGGGCTGGGCGGACGAAGGAATGGAAATGTTCCTTCACGGCTATTTCCACCGCGACGACTGCATTCACCGGTCGGTGTCCGACAGGCTCCGCGCGCGGCTAATGACGGCCGGCGAAGGCGAGTTCCTCGGCCTGTCGCGAAAGGCCGCGGCGGAGCGCATGCGCTCGGGCCGGGCGCTGATCGAGGATGTCACCGGCAGGCCGGTAAGCGGATTCGTTGCGCCAGCCTGGCTCTATGGCCGCGGAGCGATCGAGGCGCTCACAGACTGCGGAATCCACATCGCGGAGAGTCACTGGAACGTGTGGTCGCCGCTCACCGGCACTCGACTGGCGTTCGGCCCCGTGATCACCTGGGCGAGCCGGAGCCGAGTGCGGGCGGCCTCGTCGCTTGTTGCCGCCGCCGCGCTGCGTCGTGCGTCTATCCGGGTGCTCCGCGTAGGCGTCCACCCGCCTGACGTCACGAAGCCCGCGCTGCTGCGGAGTATCGAACGAACGTTCAGAACTGCGTCGCAATCACGCGAAGTGGGCTCCTATTCCGACCTGCTGAAATCCTCGTCAGAATTTGAGCTGGATGCTCACCGCCGCCTTGCGCGAGCGGGGAGCGTCGCTGTCGAGCCTCCAGTCCCCTGAGCCGGGCTTCTTCGGCCTTGCCCTTAGCAAGCCGATGCCGATCGTGGCGTTGGGCGCGATCTCGGTCTCTCCGACGATTCCGGAATGGTGTACCGGATCCGGATCGAACGCCGGGTCTTGGACCAGCCTGAAACCTATGCCTCGATGAGAATGGCCATCGGGTTGCGCCGCGCCGACCAAGGGATGGTCTCGCGGACCGGCATGAGCCTGGCCGGCGAAGACCATAGCTGAAGCGAGCACGACGAAACCGTGTCTCAACGCCCGTTTTTCTCCCCTCAATCGGGGAATAAACCGAAATCGCGTGAGCGTGGTTCCGACGGCTTTCGTCCGGCCCGGAGCGGGACGGCCGCCTTAGGGCTTGCGCGACCGCAAATATTCGAAGGCTGCGTCGGCCTCCAGCGGCTCGGAGAAATAGAAGCCCTGGCCGGAACCGCAGCCCAGCGTCGCGAGCGTGGTCGCGAGGTCGACGGTCTCGATACCTTCGGCCGTCGTGGACATTCCCAAAGCCTCGGCCAGGCTGAGGATCGCGCGGACGATGGCGACAGCGTCGGGGTCGGTCATCATGTCCGCGACGAAGCTCTTGTCGATCTTGAGAACGTCGATCGGCAACCGCTGCAAATAGGCGAGGCTGGAATGACCGGTGCCGAAATCGTCCATCGCCACGGTCGCGTCGAGCGATTTGAGGGCTTCGAAGACGCGGGTTGCCCGCGCCGGGTCCTGCACGATTGAGCTCTCGGTGAGCTCCAGCGACAGGCGGTCGCCCGAGAGGCCGCTCGACTTGAGGGCGCTCTCGACAACCTCCGCGACATTGTCGCGCGCGACCTGGATCGCGGACAGGTTCACGCCGAGATAGAGAGGCAGCTTCTCGCCGGCCCTGCGGTCCCACTCGGCGAGCGTCTGCGCGGCCTTGTCCATCACCCACCGGCCGAGATGCAGGATGAGGCCGCTTTCCTCCGCGACAGGGATGAATTCGGTCGGGCTGATCTCGCCGCGTTCTTCATGATGCCAGCGGGCGAGCGCTTCGAACCCAGCAACCTCGGCCGTCTTGAGGTTGATGAGCGGCTGGTAGGCGAGCGTCAGCTGGTCCTTGTCGAGCGCGCGGCGAAGCTCCGTCTCGATCGAGAAGCGCCGCCTGGCCTCCGTTGCCTTGATCGGCTCATAGACCTGCGGCTGTCCGGCGAGCTTTGCCTGCTTCACCGCGAATTGCGCGTTGCGGAACAGTTCCTCCGAATCCTGGCCGGACTGCATGAGGGCAAGACCGATGGCGCATTCGACCTTGATCTCCAGATCGGAAAGCTTGAACGGCGCGGCCATCACCTGCCGGATCCGGTCGGCCGCGACGAGCGCGTCGTCGATCCCGCCGCGCAGCGAGACGAGGATTCCGAACTCGTTGCCGCCAGTGCGGGCAAGCACATCGCCGGCCCGGAGCGCGAGGATCAGTCGGCGGGCGAAGGTGATGAGCAGCTCGTCGCCCGCCATGCTGCCCATGGATTCGTTGATCCGCGAGAAGCGCAGCATGTCGACCACGAGCACCGCATGCTCGCCGTCGGCGCCTGCGCGGTCGCCCGCCTCCTCGATCGCCTCGGTGAAACCCAGGCGGTTCGCAAGTCCGGTCAGGCTGTCCCGGAGCATTTCGGCGCGCAGCGTCCGCTCCGCCTCCACCTCGACCGTCCGGTCGACAACGCTGAGCAGGCAGCGCGTGGTACTTTCGTCGCGCGCCGGGAGGGGCGCCAGTTTCACCCGGAAATAGCGGGACGTCAGCCCATCGCCGTCACGGAAGTCCAGGTCGCCGTTCACATCGGTGCCGTCGAAATAGGCCTGGAGCAGCTCGGCGATCGGCCCGGACCTCAAGCAGTCAGCCTGGTTCCAGTCGGTGGCGGTGCAGGTCGACCGCTGGACGGTGTCGAAGAAGCGGCTGTTATGTGCCGCGACCCGAAGGTCTCTTTCCGCGTCCCGCTCGATGATGGCGGCAGCGATCGGCAGGGCATCGAGCAAGCCGGTATCGCCCGCCGCAAAGGGCGGTTCGACAATCAATCTGTCCGCCGCCCCGTGCCTCTCGACAGCGGGGAGACGGTGCCCTCCAGCCTGCATCACGCCGGCTATGGATGCAGAGCGGTTAATTCTCTCTTTCCGCGGGCAGGTTTATCGAAAGCTAGCGTAACCTATGTGAATCGGTTGCTTCGAGGAAATCCGATGGGAGGCATCCTGCCGGCAGCGCCACGGGCAGTCCGCCATGCGCCGAGGTCCGTCTCCGTTCGAACACGGCCGCTTTCTCCGCCGAGGGTCCAGCTCAAGCCATCCGAGAGGGCGAAAGCGATCGCATCGGAGAGGCCCCCGTCGCGATATCGCTGCAGCGTGACACCCTGCCCGCGCGCCAGCTCGGGAAGCTCGCTCAGGGGGAAGACGACCATCTTGCGGTTCTCCCCGACGACGGCGACGGCATCGGCCGCCTCCGGGATGGCGCGCACCACCGCCACCTTGGCCCCCGGTCTCAGGTTCACCAGCTGCTTGCCCTTGCGTGTCTCGGCAAGCGTCGCCTCGCCGCTGGTGATGAAGCCTTTCCCGTCGGTCGAAGCGATCAGCAGCTTCTGCTCGGGCCGGACCATGAGCAGCTGCACGATGTCCACTTCGGCATCGAGGTCGACGAACAGTCGGACCGGCTCTCCAAACCCCCGCGCGCTCGGCAGCTTGTCGCCGGCGAGCGTGTACACCCGGCCATTGGATGCGAAGAGGGCGAGGCGATCCGTCGTCTGGGCATGGAAATGGATGAAGGGTCCGTCGCCCTCGCGCCACTTCAGGTCGGCGACCTGCTCGAGCGCGAGATGACCCTTCATCGCCCGGATCCAGCCGCGCTGTGACAGGATGACGGTGATGGGCTCCTTCTCGATCATCGCGGTCCAATCGATCTCGCGCGCTGCCCCTGCCTCCTCGATCCGGGTGCGCCGTTCGTCGCCGAACTTCTCCTTCAGCGCCGCCAGGTCGCGCTTGAGCCGGGTGCGCTGTCGGGCGGGGCTTTCGATCAGCTTCGCCAGCTCCTCGCGCTCCTTGGTCAGCGCGTCCCGCTCGCGGCCGATCTCCATCTCCTCGAGCTTGCGCAAGGACCTGAGCCGCATGTTGAGGATCGCTTCGGCCTGCCGATCGAACAGCGAGAATTCGGCCATCAGCACCGGCTTCGGCTCATCCTCGCTGCGGATGATGGCGATCACCCGGTCGAGGTTGAGGAAAGCGACGAGGAAGCCCTCCAGCAGCTCCAGCCGGTCGTCGATCTTCGCGATGCGGGTGCGCGAACGATTGAGCAGGACGTCGATCTGAAATTCGAGCCACGCCAGCAACGCCTCTTTGAGGCTCATCACGCCGGGCGTTCGGGTCGCGTCGAGCACGTTGAGGTTGAGCGGGAAACGGATCTCCAGATCGGTCAGCCGATAGAGGCTTTCGAGCAGCAGGTCGGCATCGACGGTCCGCGCGCGCGGCTCGAGGATCAAGCGGACCTGCTCGTCGCTCTCGTCCTTCACGTCGGCGAGGATCGGCAGCTTCTTGTCGGCGATCAGCTGCGCGATTTCCTCGATCAGCTTCGCCTTCTGAACGCCGTAGGGGATTTCGCTGACGAGCAGGTGCCAGCCGCCGCCCTTCTCGCGCTCGATCTCGACCTTCGCGCGAAGGCGAAACGCGCCGCGGCCGCTCACATACGCGCGGGCGATCGTGTCTTCGTCGTCGACAAGGACGCCGCCCGTCGGGAAGTCGGGACCCTTCACCCATTGCAAGAGCGCGCGGTCCTCGGCCTTAGGGTTGTCGATCAGGTGGACCGCCGCTTCGATCAACTCGCCGACATTGTGCGGCGGGATGGACGTCGCCATTCCGACCGCGATGCCGCTGGCGCCGTTG
>CBHTSV010000134.1:0-4663 GCA_966095215.1 uncultured Sphingomonas sp.
GCCGTAGCCCGCCTCATCCGTGTGCCCGGTCTTCAGGCCATCCGCGCCCGGTATCTTGCCGAGGATCGGGTTGCGGTTCTGCTGGGTGATGTCCTGGTTCGACCCGAGCGTCTTCCCCCAGGTGAAGCTCGGCTGCGAATAGAACTTCTTGTAGAGCGAGTAGTGGTTCTCGATCTCCGACCGCGCCATCGTCGCGAGGTCGCGCGCGGTGACATAGGTGCAGCCGTTGTCCGGCCATCCATTCGCATTGCAGAAGTGGCTGTTGGTGAGGCCGATTTTCTTCGCAAGCGCATTCATCTGGTTCGCGAAGGCCTCTTCGGTCCCTGCGATGCACTCGGCGAGCACGACCGAGGCGTCATTGCCCGACAGCGTGATGATGCCGTGAAGCAGGTTTTCGACGCTGACCTGCTCGTTCGGCGACAGGAACATGGTCGAGCCGGCCTGCGGGCCATGCCACTTCTGCCAGGTTTCTGGCCTGACGGTGCACATCTTGTTGAGCGGCAGCTGCCCCTTGTCGATCAGCTCGAAGGCGACCTCTGTCGTCATCATCTTGGCCATCGATGCCGGCGGCATTCGGGCGTCGGGGTTCTTCGCGTAGAGCGTCGCGCCCGAGGATAGGTCGAGCAGATAAGCGACCTTCGCCGGAGTATCGAATGGCGGTGCGGCGGCGAAGGCGGTGCCAGCGATCAGGACGGAAGCGGCGGTGGCTACGAGGATGATTTTGCGGGACATGACGCGGACGAGAATCCTCCGGTTGAAGGGTGACGCGCCTGTCTAATGCCGCTCTATCGCGTTCGCCAGCAGTCCAATCGTCATCGCGTAATAATTCGAGCAATTGTAATCCAGGATCGCTCGGTAATTGGTGGTCAGGAGATAACCGGGCGCATAAGCGCCCGGCGTCTCCATCAGTGTCGCCATCTCATTGTCCGGGAGCGGCCGGCTGCCCGTGGGCACCACGCCCAGCGAGCGCCACTCCCGGACGGTCAGCCAGCGGCTGTGACGGCGATAGACGGCTGCGCATCGTGGCGGGTTGACCCGCGAGCGGATCGCCGCGCGGTTGAGCGTCGGCGGCACATAGGCCGGAACGCCCCATGGTATGTTCCTCTTCCAGCCGGCATCGCGCAGGTAATTGGCGATCGAGGCAAAGGCATCGTCCTCGCTCCGCCAGATGTCGGAATAGCCGTCGCCGTCGCCATCCTGGCGAAGCCGCAGGACGACGGATGGCATGAACTGCGGGTATCCGGTCGCGCCGGCGTAACTGCCTTTCAACATCCATCGCGCCACACCCTGGTCCATCAGCTTCAAGGTGGCGATGAACTCATCCTCGAACATGGTCCGGCGCCGCCCCTCATAGGCAAGGCTGGCAAGCGCCTCGAGCAGGTCGAAGTTGCCCGTCACCGATCCGTAGCTCGTCTCCTTGCCGTAGATCGCGATGACGATTGAAGGGTCGACGCCGTAGAGCGACTGGATCCGCGAGAGGTTGGCCCAGTGCGTCGCGTAACGCGCATAGCCTCGGTCGATTAGCGATGACGTGATGTGCCGGTCCAGATATGGGCCGAAAGAGGGCGTGTAGTCGTATCTGACGGTAGTCGGAGTCTGAGCACGATCGAGATCCATGACGCGCTGATTCAGCTGCAGGTTCGGAAGGACGGCCTGGATCGTCGCTTCGCGCACACCTCTTTGCCGGGCGAGCGCGACAAGATGGAGCTTGTAGCTCTCCCAGGGACTCGACGTGGGGGGCACATAGATGGACTGTTGATACCGGTAAGGTGGCGCTGCGATCTGCGCGGTCTGCCTGAGCGAGACGGTCGGCGGTGTCTGGGCGGCCGGAGAGCCAAGCGACAACGACGCTACTCCAACCAACCCCCAGGCAATCATATAGCGCACCGACGAATCCTCATTACATCCGAGGCTAGAGTGCAGAACGGCTGATGCGCCAGCTTGGTTCATCGCGCGCCTTGCACAGCCCGGCGCGCCAAGCGATACGCGCAGCCGGCTTAAGGAGAGGTGGCCGAGTGGTTTAAGCGTGAGGCGACTGTCCTGCCGGGGGCAGGACACAAAGCCGAGCGGTCTTGAAAACTCGGCGAAAGCCGAATGGAGAGGTGGCCGAGTGGTTTAAGGCAGCGGTCTTGAAAACCGCCGTGGGTGCAAGCCCACCGTGGGTTCGAATCCCACCCTCTCCGCCAGCCGCGACGATTATTCATCTTGCATTCACGCTACAAATGTAGCACATGCTACAAATGTAGCGCGGCATCCGAGTCGCGCCGGAAAGGATTTGAATGCTCAGCAAGCTTCCGCCTCGTGAACGCCAGATCGTGGACATCCTCTACCAGGGGGGTCCCATGGCAGTGTCCGACATCTGCGAAGCCCTGCCCGACCAGCTCAGCGGATCGGCCGTGCGCGCCATGCTGAAGCGGCTCGAGGACAAAGGATTCGTGCAACGCACTGATTCTGAACGCGGATATCTTTACAGCCCGTCCGTATCCGATACGGTCGCGAAGAAATCGGCGCTCAGCGAAATCGTCCGGGTCTTCTTCAACGGCTCCCCGGCGAGCGCGGCCTCCGCGCTGCTCGGAATGTCCGACAAGCTCAAGGATGATGAGCTGAGCGAGCTCGAGAAGATGATTGCCAAGGCGCGGGAAGCCAAAGGGGGCAAGTGATGGACGTCCTGATCGCGATCGCGGTGAAGTCCCTGATCGTTGCCGGCGCAACGCTAGGGCTTCTCGCCTTGTTCAAGAGCCGCTCGGCATCCGAGCGTTCGTGGATCGCGCACATCGGACTCCTGGCGCTCGTCGTGCTCGCCTTCGCCCCGCTCGTCCTTCCGAGCTGGACCGTCGAAGCCCCTGCGCTGCTCGGCCGGGCTCCGGAGCCGAGTCCCGTCGTTGCTACCGCGCCTATCGCTTCGCCGTCCGTGGCCGCAGCGCCCGCTGCTGCGGCGCCCACTCAGCCTCTTCCGACCGTCACGGTTCCGAAGGTGCAACTGAGCCCCATCGCCGTTGCAATGGCGGCTTATGCGGTTCCCGCGGCGATCCTGCTCTTCATCACCTTGCTCGCGCTTGCGCGGCTGATTGCGCTTCGGGCGCGCGCCGACGTGCTCGTCGACGGGCATTGGCTCAGCGCTCTTGCCCGGGCGCAGCGCCGCATGGGCTTCAAGCATGGCACTGCCCTGCTCACCAGCGACGAGCTCGCCTCCCCGATTAGCTGGGGCCTGATGCGGCCGGTGATCCTGCTCAACAACCGCGCCGTCGAGGCGTCCGGTGAGGCCGAAGCGATCATCGCGCATGAGCTGGCGCACGTCGCGCGACTCGACTGGATCAAGCTGCTGCTGGCGCGGGTCGCCACCGCCCTCTTCTGGTTCAACCCGCTCGTGTGGGCGCTTGCCCGCGAGGCGCACCAGCTGCGCGAGGAAGCGGCCGATGACGCAGTCCTCGCGGCAAACATCACCGACACGGATTATGCCCAGCTCCTGGTCGGAGTCGCGCGCCACGAATGCCCGGGCCTGCTGCTTGGAGCGCACGGGGTAGCGCCGTCGAAGAGCTCGCTCGCCCGGCGCGTCGCTCGGGTGCTAGATGCCGGCTCGGCTCGTGCCCCGGCAGCCCGTCCCTTCGCGCTCGGAGTGTTCGTCGGCGCGGTCATGGTGGCAGCTCCGCTCGCGGCACTGACTCTGGCGCCCGGCGGCACCAGGCAGGCCGTTCTCGCTTCCGGTGGCAAGGAAACCACCATCTCGGCGTCAGAGCCTGCCAATATCCCGGCCGACCTGCCGCACATCATCGCCAAGGGTGTCTCGACGTCGGTTTCGACCGCAGTTGCGGCGGTGGCTCCGTCGCGACTGGAAATCGATGCGAAGGACCGCGAGGAAGCCATTGCCGAAGCCGTGCAAGCGGCGAGGGATTCGCGTCAGGACGCGCTCGACGACGCTCGCGACGCGGCTCGCGATGCGGTCGCGGACGCCCGTGATGCCGCGCGGGAGCGGAGTCGGGACAGCATCGACGACATCATCGAAATGAAAGCGGTCGGGGTCACGCCTGAATATGTGAACCAGATGCGCGCTGCGGCGCCTTACCTCCGCGTGCTCAAGGTGAGCCGTTTCGCCGACCTGAAGGCGGTCGGAGTCACTCCGGACTTCGCACGCGACCTTGCGGCGGCGGGATTTCGCAACCTGACCGTCAGTGAGCTGCAGTCGGCCCGCGCCGTGGGAATCACCGGTGACTATGCGCGCGGAATGGCCGCCGCCGGACTGCCCCCGAACATCGGCGATTACATCCAGCTTCGGGCAGTCGGCGTTCCCGTCCGCTACGTGCTGGAGGTGCGCAAGTCGGGTCACAAACCCAGCGCGGACAAGATCGTCGAAATGTACGCGGTCGGCGTGCAGCCCGGCGATCTGCGCGTGTTGCCTATGCCGCCTGCGGTACCGGCAACCCCGGTTCCGCCGCGGACGCGGATCAAGGTCAAGACTCCAAAGGTCGAGGTGAACATCGACCCGGACGCGGATCCCGGCGACGGCTGACGCTGGCCCGACTGACCGACTGATCAACTGAAACTGCCGAATCGAAACGCCTGGCCTGGGCGAACGGGCGAGCTTTGCCCTGACGAATTGAAAAGGGAGACGAACAATGAACCGCTTTTTCGCCCTGCTCTTCGCTTTGCTTCTCACGTCGATCTC
>CBHTSV010000135.1:0-3023 GCA_966095215.1 uncultured Sphingomonas sp.
GTCGCGCTCGGCTTCAGAATGAAGACTCGCTCGGCCAGCTCGCCAATGTCGATCTGATCGACCTCCATGAGCGCGCGGATGATGCGCCATTCCTGTTCATTGAGGCCATGTTCGCGGAGCACGCGGCGAAAGCCGCGCATCACCGCCTCGCGGGCCCGAAGCAACGCCATCGGGAGCGATTGCTCGAAGGGTCGCATCGTGCGGCCTGCCGCGGTGCGCCATTTCGAGCTCTCGTCAGCCATCCGTCACTCCGTTGCGCAACATGCCAATCGCCGGCGAGGAGATTTCGACCACATCTCCGGGCTTGAGGTAAACCGGCGGCTCGAATCTTGCGCCGGCACCGGGCGGAGTTCCAGTCGAAATAATGTCGCCGGCCTTGAGCGTAGTGAATGACGAGATGTAGGTAATCAGATCGGCGAAGCTGAAAATCAGGTTCGCCGTGCTGTCATCCTGCCGCAACTCTCCATTGACGCGGGTCTGGAGGGGCAGCGAGTCCAAGTCCGCGAACTGGTCGGCAGTCACCATCCACGGGCCGATCGAACCGGTGCAATCGAAGTTCTTCCCCTGCGTAACGTTGAACTTCGCGTGGCGCACCCAGTCACGAATGGTTCCTTCGTTCATGAGAGTCAGCCCGGCGATGTGCCCCGTCGCCTCATCGCGCGGGATGCGGCGGCCACCGCGGCCGATGACGATCGCAATCTCGCCCTCATAGTCGAGCTGTTCGCTTTCGCGGGGGCGGACGAGCGGCTGATCGTGCCCGGTGAAGGACGTAGGCGCGCGCATGAATAGGCTCGGAAACTTCGGCGGTTCGGAGCCGTCGCGATATTCCTCGTTGCGGTTGTGGTAGTTGACGCCGACGCAGATGATCTTCTCGGGCGAGGGAAGGAACGGAGCGAACTTGAGCTCCGCAAGTGCCGCGTCGGGTGAGCGCCCAGCAATATAATCTTGGGCCCGTCTCAGTCCGTCCTTCCCGAGCAGCGCGTGCACCCCGTCCAGATCGGCCAGGACCGGCGTCAGGTCGATAGCGCCGGCGTCAGAGATCGCGGCCCAGCGCGCCGCGCCGCCAAGTTCGATCTTCGCGAGCTTCACGCCGCAGCAGCCGCCAGCAATCCAGCCCGTTCCAGCACGCCGTCGAGGCGCCGCTCGAGCTCAGGTGTGGCCGGCGCCATGGGTAGCCGGTGCTCATTCTCGGGAATGAGACCGAGCCGCTTCATCATGTACTTGATGGGGATCGGGTTTGTGTCGAAAAAGACCGCCTTGTTGATCTCGAGCAGCCGGTCATGCAGCGCGCGCGCCGCCGGAATATCGCTGCTCCAGACGGCCTCGCACAGCTGCGACAGGACGCGCGGGCGCAAGTTGCCCACGGCATTCATCAGTCCACATGCGCCGATCGCCATCATCGGGAAGGACAGTTCCTCGAGCCCGACGAAGATGCGGAAGTCATCGCCGAATTCGCTGAGGCATTCGGTAACAAAGCCGAGATCGTTGGCGGCGTGCTTCATTCCGACGAAGCTCGGCGAACGATCCTTCAACTCCTTGAAGGTATCCAGCGTGACCGAGACGGCTGTGCGGCCCGGGATATGGTACACCATCCACGGCCGGTTATGCCTCGCCGCGAGGTGAAGATAATAGTCGATCAGCCCGCGCTGCGGCGGCTTGGAATAATAAGGAGTGACGATCAGCAGAGCGTCGGCACCGGCACCAACTGCATGGTCCGTCAGCACTTCGGTCTCGGCAAGCGACTGCGATCCGGTCGCGGCGACTACCGGCACGCGCCCCGCCGTCGCGGAGATGGCTACATCGACGATTCGGTTGCGCTCCTCGACTGTCAGCGAGGCCGGCTCGGATGTCGTCCCGTTGACGAGAATCCCGTGAGAACCTTCGAGGATCTGGAAATCGACCATCGCAGCATATGCGTCGTAATCCACGCACCCGTTGCTGAACGGGGTGATGAGCGGCGGGATCGATCCCCTGAGCCTGCTGATGTCCATTGAAACGTTCCTTGCGTGCCCACGCGCCGGTTGATAATTAACATGTTAATCAGCTCGGCTGTGAGAGGTCAATGCCGCATCTCAACATCGAATATTCGGCGAACGTTGGCGAGGTTCTGGACATACAGGGCCTGGTTGACCGAATCCATGAGACCGCCCTTGCCACCGGTATTTTTCCACTCGGCGGCGTGCGCACCCGGGCCGAAGCGCGTACGCACTACCGCATCGCCGATGGCAATCCCGCCGCCGGGTACATCCACATGGTTGTGCGCATCGGCTCCGGCCGCGACGTCGAGACCAGGCGCGAGGCGGGCGAACGGATCTTCGCGGCGCTGTGCGACTTTACCGATGAGCTCTACCGGTCGCGCCCGCTCGCGCTGTCGTTCGAGCTGCATGAAATCCCGCCAGAGATGGCGTGGCGCAAGAACAATCTGCATGAGCTGTTGAAGAAGGAAGCCGGCGAATGAACGAGACAGCGCAACTTTCCGAAGCGCGGGACTCCATTGCGCAGGCGAACCGCGAGAAGGCGCTGGAGCATGTCGCGCGCCTGGCGTCGGAGCCTCTCGGACATTTTATCGACGGTCAGCCGGCATCCAGCGCCGGCGCCGAGTTGTTCGAGGTGCTCGACCCATCGACCGGCGAGACGATCGGTCAGGCCCTCGCAGGAGCCATCGGCGACATCGATGCCGCTGCGGCTGCGGCGAAGCGGGCCTTCCCCTCCTGGTCAAGCACCAGCGGCGAGAAGCGCAGGCAGGTCCTCCATGCAATCGCCGATGCGATCGAGCAGCGTGCCGAGGAGATCGCGCTCGTCGAATCCCTCGACACGGGGCAGCCGCTGCGGTTCATGAGCAAGGCCGCGCTCCGCGGTGCAGAAAATTTCAGATTCTTTGCCGACCGTGCGCCGGACGCGCAGGATGGCCTCGCGCTGCCAACCCGCGATCATCTCAATTACACGATGCGCCAGCCGATCGGTCCCGTGGGCGTGATTACCCCCTGGAATACGCCGTTCATGCTGTCGACCTGGAAGATCGC
>CBHTSV010000136.1:0-4361 GCA_966095215.1 uncultured Sphingomonas sp.
CGACGCCGATGATCGCGCCCCAGCCGATCAGGGCCCAGTCGAGATTGCCGCCGAGCACGCCCTGCGCGATCGCTGAGATGAGCTGGGCCTGCGGAGCGGCGAGCGCCGTCTCCTTCGCACCGGGCGCGCCCTGGAATGTGAATGCAGTGTTCAGGACGTCGAGGATGGGCGGGATAACGACCGAGCCGAAGATAACGCCGAGCACCAGCGCCACCTGCTGCCGCCACGGCGTGGCGTCGACCAGCTGGCCGGTCTTCAGGTCCTGCAGGTTGTTGTTCGAGATGGTCGCGACGCCGAACACGACGGCCGTCACGAACAAGGCGAAGGCGACGAGCGACTTCGACATGTCGCCGCTCGCATGCGGGAACAAAGCGGCGAGGATCAGGGCAATTCCGAGCACCGACAGGATCCCGACACCGGAAATGGGGCTGTTCGATGCGCCGATCAGGCCGGCCATGTAGCCGCAGACAGCAGCGATCACGACGCCGGCGATGAGGATGTAGACAATGCTGATGACGATCGTCGCAGTCGGACTGTCGACGATCGGCGGCGTGTTGGCGAAGGCGTGAAGCAAGAGCCCGACCGGGATCATCGAGACGAGGATCGTCAAGGTAACGATGCCGATCGGAATGTCGCGCTCGGTGATCGGGAGCGATTCGCCGCGGCCGGCCTTGCGCTCACGGCCGGCGGCAAGGGCGCCGCGGATTCCGGCGATGATCGGGCCGATGATCCTGAGCAACGTCCAGATGGCGGCGATGCCGATCGTGCCTGCGCCGATGAAGCGCACCTTGTGAACGAAGATGTCGCCGATGAAATCGTCGAGGCTGGTACCGAGCGGGATTGCGCCCGCAAGCGACGTGTAGTGCGGGACCAGATATGCCCAGCTGATGAGCAGCCCGACGAACATGGCGGCGCCCACCGCCACACCGACGAGGTGCCCGACGCCGATTAGCGCCAGGCTGAAACTGGTCGAAACCTGCGTCGCGCCGGAGCCGAGACGGAAGCTCCTCGCGGCGGCCCCGGCGACCACTCCCATCGCGGCGGCCAAGGCATAGCCGGCTGACGCAATGGAGCTGACGATAATCATCACCAGGCCGCGGCGGTTCTCCTCGACTCCGCCGACGCCGGCTCCGACCTTCAGCACTTCCGCGGCCGCTACACCTTCAGGATAAGGCAGGTCGGTCCCGGTGACGAGCGCGCGCCTCAGCGGCACGGAGTACATCACGCCGAGGATTCCGCCGATCGCGATCACGGCGACGGACAGCCAGTAGGGGAAGCCGGTCCACCAGCCGACCATGACCAGACCCGGGAGGACGAAAATGATCGCCGACAACGTGCCCGCTGCGGACGCGATCGTCTGGACGATATTGTTTTCCTGGATGGTGGCGTCGCGGAACGCCCTCAGCACCGCCATCGAAATGACCGCGGCCGGAATGGACGTCGCGAAGGTCAGCCCGATCTTGAGGCCGAGATAGACGTTCGCGGCCGTGAAGACGACGGTGATCAGCGCACCCAATATGATGCCGCGGAGCGTCAGCTCCTTGATGTCGTCACCGGCGCGAAGCGCTTTTACGTCGGTCGTCGCCATTCAGTCTCCCCTCGAATGCTCTTCAGGTGCAATCGGCCGCAGGCGCCGGAGTCGAATGACGCCTCAGAGCCTGCCAGCGGCCATTGTCGAAGACCCAGACGTCGGTCAGGACGACGCAGTCCTCGATCACGCGATTGAGATATTTGAGGCGCCAGCGCGCCTGGACGGTGCCGACCATGACCTGGTCGAGCACGGTCGCGTCGCGGACGTCGATGTCGATGCTCTGCACGTCGCGGCGCTGGATCGCGTCGAGCCATTCGTCGCGGCCCATCATGAACGGACCAGAGGAACGTGTGCCGATCAGCATGAAGTCGGGATGAACCAGGCCGCGCAGCCGCTCCATGTCCCTGCTGCAAAGCGCCTCGCACCATTCCCGCTCGAGCGCCTGGATCAGTTCGACACCCTTACCGGCCACGCATCTCCCTTTCGCGTCCTCTTTAGGGCCGTAACCCAAGAAAGCGAATCAGGGTATGGGCCAAATCACGGTTCCACCAATGCTGTTATCCAGCTCGGCAAGCTGAGGCGCTCCCAAGCCATCTTCGAATTCAGTGGCCGAAAAATAGGCGTCTGAGCGTACGCGCCAGCCAATCCTTTGAAGGGCCTTTTTCCGAGCCTCCGGAGGTGATGTCATGCTCGGCTGCCTCCGTGGCCGCGCGATCCGGCGCGGCGATTGTCTCAGGATTGGAGAGGGACTGCCGAAAGTAGAGACCCTCGCGGCCCGCGTGAATGTATCTCCCCCGCGGTCCGGAGCCAATCCGCAGCCCCTTTACGCCGACGGAAGTACCGATCCCGGACTTCGACAGGTTAAACCTGATCGGACCGACTTTCAGACTCTTCCGAAGATACCAGCCCATATCGAATCCTCTTGGCCATAAGTAGGTTCAGGACTCCACGTAGCGCGGGCCGAGCCACCTCGCGAGCCGAGTGACTCGCTCCCGTGCTTTGAAGTTCCTGCGTAACGAGTTAGGCTGCCCGCCCGACGTCCGTCGTGCAAGAGTGTCGATATGGGGGAATCTGAACATGTCCGATAACGAGCCCGCCGCCGAAGTGGACGTCACTAAGGAATGGCGCGCGACGCAGGGCCAGAAGTCTGCCGCCACGCGCCTTCGCATCTTCGCCGCCATTTCGTGGATCATTGCCATCGGCGGCGAGGTCGCCGGGATCGTCCTGCTTCGCCAGCACAAGTTCGATCACGGCAACCTTCCGCTGCTGATCGGCATCCTCGTCGGAATCGCGATCTTCGCGATTGCCGGCAGCCTGATGTGGAAGGCAGCGAACAAGCACGATCCCGCGCGCGAGTCCGACAAGGCCAGGTTCTTCTTCCAGAACCAGCTCGGCGCGATCATCACCGTTATCGCCTTCCTGCCGCTGCTTGTCCTCATCTTCATGGACAAGGACATGGATCCCAAGAACAAGAAGATCGCCGGTGGCATCGGTGCCGTCCTGGCCGTGGGCGCGACGTTGATCGGAGTGAGCTGGAACCCACCGTCGGTCGAGCAGTACACCCAGGACATGAACACGTGCGCGGCACAGATCAAAGCCAATCAGCCCACCACCGCCTGTTCACCCGAGGTCGCCGAACAGGCGAAGGCCATCGCCAGGGATTCCAAGACGGTGGCCGAGGCGACGAAGAGCGACGCAAATCCGAACGGCCTTGATGTCGTCTACTGGATCGCACCCGAGAACGGAGCCAAGAAGTCCGCGACTCCGCACGTCTTCCACATCTGCCAGGGCGTCAGTCCACTCCGCGGCAAGACGGTGAATCAAGGCTCGGTGACTCAGGCCTACGCGGAGAACGCCACGCGCATCACCAAGCAGATCCCGATGGAGCAGAAGCAGTGCGGGTTCGCTGGTGCGACAGCCGATAAAGTCGCCACGCCGGCAGCTGGGTAACACTCGAAGCCGACGGCAAATGCCGGAGGAAGCGTCAGCGCCCGCTGATGTCGATTCCGACGAACACGCCCGGCGTCGAGCCGCGCTGGACCAGCAGCAGCACGCTGCCGCGGCCAGCCTTTCGAGCGGCCTCGACAGCCGCGATCACCTGCGCCGGCGTCGACACGGGCTGATTGTTCACGGAAACGACGAGGTCGCCACGCTGCAGCCCTTCCTCCGCCGCGTCGCTGCCTGGATCGACCGCGGTGATGATCACTCCGCGCGCGGTCGCCGGCAGGTTGGCGGCGCGAGCGAGCTCGGGACTCAGCGGAGCCAGCGAGAGGCCGAGCGCCTGCTGCGGAGCGACCGTCGGAGTCCCGCTGCCGCCGCCCTGCGTGCCCTGGTTTCCGCCCGACAGCGCAGCGAGCTGCTCTTCGGTCGGACGCTCGCCGACCTGTACGGTCACCGTTCCGCGCTTGCCGGCGCGAACGATGTCGAGCGGAATGCGCGATCCGACCGGCGTGTTGGCGACCAGGAACGAGACCGTCTGATCGGGAGTGACCTGCTGGCCGTTGACCCGAAGGATGACGTCGCCCTGCTGCAGCCCCGCGCGCGCGCCGGGCCCGCCGGGGACGACGGAGCGAACGAGCTCGCCCTGGTTCTTGGGAATGCCAAGGGCGCCCGCGATGCCTTCGTCGAGGGACTGCAGGCTGACACCGAGATAGCCGCGCGACGGCCGCTGACCCTTCATCAGCGAATCGATGACGGGCTTGGCGGCCTCGGCGGGAATTGCGAGGCCGATTCCGACCGAAGCTCCGGTCGGCGAGATCAGCGCCGAGTTGATGCCGATCACGTTGCCGTTGAGGTCGAACATCGGGCCGCCGCTGTTGCCCATGTTGAT